>DASTET010000297.1:0-2416 GCA_035709445.1 Blastocatellia bacterium
ACTTATAACCGCCGTATGTTATCCATTCTCGTTTCCACGCATACCAGGCTTGCGGCGGGATCGGATGTGTTCGAGACCCTATCGCAAGCAGGTTCAGTATCGTGTGCTCGCTGTATGTATCCCACCGATGTTTAATAAATCCGGTCTCCGGCTTCCAGCCGTGAGAGAGCAGATCGGGATGTCCGTTGAGCATCCACCGAAAATCGATGCGGTCATATATCTTCGTCGCGAGTCTTTCAATCTCGCGATCTCCTCGATAATATCCTCTCGCCGTCAGTACTCCGGCCAGCAGCAGCGCCGTGTCGATAGACGAAACCTCGCTGTTCCATCTTCTTTCGCCCGTCGCCTTATCCATCCAGTGATAGAACCAGCCGCGCTCTTGCGTCGCGCGGTCGGCAAAAAAGAGCAGTGTCGCGCGCACACGCTCGCGCGCCTGAGCGGGTGTGATCCACCGCCGCTCTGCTGCGATGCAGAGCGCCGTCAGCCCGAACCCTGTCGCGGCGATGCTTGCGACGTTGCGATGAGTCTCGTCGTGCGGAGAGCCGTCCGTCCTGGCGCGGTCCGCTACAAGCCCTGTCTGCGGATCGGCCTGCTCCCAGAAATATCGAAAGAGGCGGCGCGAAAGGTCCTCAAGCAACGCCTCATCCTGCCGCCCGGCGGCGGCAAGCCCGCTATCGCATTGCGCGACCAGAAGCAGTACCGATATGAGCATGCGCAACAGTCGGACTTCAGACTTTTCTCTAATCATCTCAAGCTCACGATCCGGGTAAGACTTCGAAGCCTGCTTCAAGCAGATCGACAGAATTACTTCCCACAAAGACCTTGAACGCGCCCGGCTCGACCGCAAAACGCATATCGCGGTTGTAGAAGCCGAGGTGCTCCGACGTGAGCGTGAACTCGACACGTCGCTTCTCTCCGGGCCGCAGGGTGACCCGCTCGAAACCCCGCAGCTCCTTTACGGGTCTCGTCACGCTTGCGGCCATATCTTTTATATAGAGCTGCACCACTTCATCGCCCGCGCGCTTGCCCGTGTTCTCAACTTCGACGCTCACCGTAAGACGTCCGTCCGGCTTGATGCTCTGCGCGCTCAACTGCAAATTCGCAATCCTGAATTGCGTGTAGCTCAGCCCGTACCCGAAAGGATAGAGCGGGGTCACCGGCGCATCCAGATACTTCGATGTGTACTTATTATTCGGGTCGGGCGGTCGCCCCGTGCTTTTGTGGTTGTAGTAGAGAGGGACCTGGCCCACCGTCCGCGGAAATGTGACGGGCAGCTTGCCGCCCGGATTTACGTCGCCGAAGAGCACATCGGCGATAGCGCCCCCCGCCTGAGTCCCGGCAAACCATGTTTCGAGTATGGCCGAAGCGTTCTCCGCGACCCAGTTGATAGTGAGAGGGCGGCCATTCATAAGCACGACGACCGTCGGTTTGCCGGTGGCGATCACCGCTTTCACAAGATCGAGCTGGCGGCCCGGCAGGTCGAGCGAAGTCCGCGATGCAGCCTCGCCGCTCATCTCCGCCGACTCGCCCACGGCGAGTATCGCCACGTCGGACTCGCCTGCGATCTTGACGGCCTCGGCAATGCCATCGGTCGAGTCGCCCGCGACCTCGGCCCCTTTTGCGAAAGTCACCTTTGTGCCCGGAGAGACTTTCTCTTTTATTCCCGCAAGCAGCGTCACGGCGTCTTCAGGTCTTCCATCCCCCGTCCACGATCCGAGCATGTCTTTTTGAGAATCGGCCAGCGGCCCGATCACGGCGATCGATTTTACATTCTTGTCGAGCGGCAGCACTTCCCGGTCGTTCTTTAAGAGCACCATTGAACGCGCCGCGATCTCGCGGGCCGCCGCGAGGTTTTCGCGGCTCAAAAGGACGGCCCGCTCGCGCGCCTCATCCGCATAAGGTTTGTCGAATAGCCCGGCCCGAAACTTTATCCGCAAGACGCGCCGCACGGCCTCATCAATCGTCGCCTGTGAAATCCTGCCCTCTTTCAAAAGCTGAGGGATGTTCTTGTTATACGTCCTGCTCACCATCTCCATATCGACGCCCGAGTCGAGCCCGTACCCTGCCGCCTCCCGCTCGTCTGCGGCAAGGCCGTGATTGATAAGCTCCCTGACCGACTCGTAATCGCTCACGACTATGCCGTCGAACTTCCATTCTTCTCGTAACACCTTTGTAAGCGTGAACGGGTTGGCCGAAGTCGGCACGCCGTTGAGGTCGTTAAATGCGCTCATAAAGGTCCCGACCCCGGCATCGACCGCCGCTTTGAAGGGAGGGAAGTAGACTTCGCGCAGGGTCCTCTCCGACACATCGACCGTATTATAGTCGCGCCCCGCCTCGGCCCCGCCGTACGCGACCCAGTGCTTGGCGCAGGCGATGACCTTATCGGGAGCCCTGTAGTCCTGTCCCTGAAAGCCAC
>DASTET010000298.1:0-3381 GCA_035709445.1 Blastocatellia bacterium
CGCTTGCGGCGCTCAGTCCCGACCGGACCATTTATCTGAGCAGTTACTCGAAGGTGCTTGCGCCGGGTTTGCGCACGGCGTGGGTCTTTGCGCCCGAATATCTCTCCATGAAGGTAGAGCTGGCTAAAGAGGGCGCGGACCTTTCTTCGAGCATACTCGATCAGGCGATAGTTGCCGAATCGCTCCGATCAGGGCTCATCGAACGCCGCCTGCCGGAGCTTAGAGACTTTTATGAAACCCGGTGCCGCGCCATGCTTTCGGCGCTCGACAGCTTCGCTCCGAAAACCGCGCGCTGGACAAGACCGCTCGGCGGCTTCTTCATTCAGATGGAAGTGTCTGCCGATGTAGATACGACAAAGCTCCTGCCTGCCGCAATCGAGGAGGGGGTGGCGTATGTCCCCGGCCAGCCCTTCTACGTCGATTCGAGCGGGACAAACACGCTCAGGCTGGCATTCTCAAAAGAGACCCCTGAGAGGATAACCGAAGGCATCGAGCGGTTGTGCCGGCTGCTGGCCTGATAGTGCGGCAGCCATTGCGCAGTAGAAGGGCCTGCATCACAATTCAGTCATCATAAGAAAAAATCCGCGCACGACTTCCTTCATTCTGGCTGAGCCTGTCTCTCCACAGGCGGGGGCGATCTCCGGTTATCAAACGTAACGTGCCGCTACTAAAAGCAGATTAAGACAGGGCGAGCATCAAAAGTCTTGTGGAACGGGAATTGTTATTAGATCGGGCGTGACGAGGAATAAAGATATTTAAGCTGGTGCTGAATTATCGGGTAGAGCGCCCCCACGCCCCCCACGCCCCCCACGATCGGACTACCACCCCGCTAGTTCCGATTCCCCCAGCCGCAGCGCCGAGGTCAAAACGCAGCGTTTGTCTGCACGTGTCTTCGGCACTGCGGCACCCCCAGAGAAGAGAAGTCAGAAGTCAGAAGCCAGAAGTCAGAAGCCAGAAGCTTTCGCATCGTCTCGCGGTTGATGCCGGGTGAAGGGCGACCGAAATCGGCTTCGTCCTTATTCTGGCTTCTGACTTCTGGCTTCTGGCTTCTGGCTTCTGGCTTCTGATTTGTCTTCGCAACCACCAGCCCTCGATCAGTTGCGATAGCGAGAGTGTCATCTGAAAAGACCGGGTCGGCTACAAGCTCAACCCCGCGATCAAGCTGGAAGAAGTTGATGCTTCGACCATCAGCATTCAAAAAGACTGCGATGTAGCTTCCGCGCAATGGAGCGATCATGGTCGCATCTCCGACCACGATAGGCTCGGCAGCAATACGATTATTTACACGCCGCTTCCATACACGGTCCCCGCTTTCACGGTCGAGAGCATAGATGAAGTTATCAAACGAGGCCGCAAGGACACGATCACCCGCAAGCACTACCGACGCTTCTACGGCTGCGCCCGTTCGCGACCGCCACTTGAGTCTTTGAGTCGCAAGGTCGACGGCATAAACATGGCCATCGCCCGACCCGAAGTATATATTCTTCTCGCCTATCGCTGGACGCCCCCGCAGCTTTCCTCCGGTCTGGAACTTCCATATCTCCTTTCCACTGACCGGCTCGACTGCTCGCAACGCCCCGTCATCGCTGCCGAAGCAGACGGCCTCTGCGGTAACAAGCGCGCGGCCCTGAACAGAGTCCTGCGTCGGGACCTTCCATATCACATCGCCCGATTCTGCCGACAGTGCGTAGAGAAAACCGTCCGCGCTCCCGGCATAGAGCGTCGCCCTGTCGAGCACGAGCGGGGAAGTGAAGGCTCTCGGATAGTCGCCCGCCCAGAGCGTGAGCCCTGTCTCTTTGTCCAGCGATTTAATCGAGGCCCCGGAGTCCGATCCGTCCTCCGCAATCTTGCGCGTGGCTACAAAGACTGCCTTTTCGCTCGTCGCTATAGAAGAGGTTATAAAGCCGCCGGGCTCGCTCGTCCAATTTAGTGAGCCCGTCTCGCGGTCGAGACAGACGACCCTGCCGCCCGCAAGCGGCAGGTATATGCGTTGCCCGTCGATAGTCGGCGAATGCGTCGAAGCGTTCTCTGTCAGGTACTGCCAGCTTCGCTTGAAGGGAAGCGCGAGCGGTGAAGACGACAGCAAACGGCCATCACCCGAATCATTCCGGTTCGGGTGATCGCCCTCTGATTTGCTTCTATCTTTTTTGCCCTGAGGGCCAGCCATTATTGCTTGCGCGACCACCAGAGTAATTATGAAGAGTGCTATCGTTCTCATCCGTGATGCTCGACCGGGCCGAGGACCTGTCCGAGTCCTATTCTATTGCCGGACTCGCCTCGCCGTCAAAGTTCGACGCCGCTCGACTCATAAACACAGGTGCTCGTTCCAGCCCTTGCGCATCACTCCTGCCCTTCTTGATAGCGGCGCAGGCGGCGGTCATAATCGTGACCGCGCTCGAAGCCCGCCCTGAAGGGCTCATCGTCGCAGACCGCTCCATAACACCGTGTCAGGTGGGGCCGGCTCTCATCAAAACTCTTTCCGCGAACGTCCCTGTGGAGGGCCGCTTCAAACCCGCGCCTGTAGACCGGCTCGTCATCTGCGAAATCTCTCCCCTCTGCGCGGTAGGTCTCTTCTTCGGCGTCGCGCAGCCCTATCCACCACTGTTCGCGAGCCGAGTCTATCGTCTCTGCCCCCGCCCTATCGAAGACCTCACGCGCCCGATCAAGCTGCTCATCTTCATCGACGACGATAACGACGCTGCGCCCCCGCCTCAGCGCGTCCTCATAAACGTAAAGCTCGTCTTTCGGCAGGCCCTCGGCGAGCTGCTCATCAAGCGCGTCACCTGCCGCCGCGCCGCCCGCTGCGCCGCCTATGCCAAAAAGAGCTGCGCCCAGTATCCCTGTGGCGATGATAGGGCCAACGCCCGGCACAAGCAGGCTTGCCGCAGCCGCCCCCAGGCTCATCCCGCCCGCCGCTCCAAGCGCGCCGCCGACAACCCCGCCCAGCGCCTTACCCATACCCGGCTGCTCAGCCTCGGTCGTTGCAACCGCCTTTAGCTCCTCTTCGGCCTCCCCGGGCGTCAGCAGATCAATATTACGATCCGGAATCCCCATCGAGATAAGCTCTTCAACAACGCGCTCCGCTGCCGCGCGTGACTCGAATATACCTACGGTGCTTCTCATGTCTCCTCCATGTACCGTTCTTCTCCCGCCCACCAGCCCTAATTGACTGAATTCAATTCACTTCTTCAGTAAGATGACTCTTCTAGAGTTGATATGGCAAACTGGATGCCATTGCCTCAATCGCTGGATTTGCGCTTATACGACCAGAACAATTAACTGGATAAATAATTTAAAATGTTCCAAATGGCACTTATGCAACCGAGCAATCGGGCAAATTCAAGAACCTCCAAATCCTCAAGTGACAAAGAGAAAATATTA
>DASTET010000299.1:0-5200 GCA_035709445.1 Blastocatellia bacterium
ATCTATAAAGTTCGATTTCAGCCGATCTTCCGCGTCGAGAAAAACAAAACCGAGCGGGCTCGACCCCGATCCGAGAACAGCCCCGATCCCGGCGTTCCTGGCCGACGCAGAGCCTTCATCTTCAGTGCGGATGACCTGCCACCCTTCCCTGCGCACCCGGCCCAGCACCTTGAGCGTGCGGTCCTGGCTCGACCCGTTATCTACGATTACTACGGATGCAGGCTCGCGCGTCTGCTCAGTGAGCCTCTGCAAGCACCCGTCAATAGCCGCCCCGGAATCGGAACAGGTGATCACGACGGCGAGACCTTTCGAGCCTCTGCTTTTCGGGGCGCGGCGCGGCGTCTCGCCGGAAAGCGGGCTTCTGGCCCAGGGCAGGTTCGCGGGCAGGAGCAGAGAGCGCGTTGCCCCCTGATGAACGACCCTGCGGCGCAGCTCTATATGCTCTTCGACGATCCTCTGGTTGTCGCAAATCTGACGTATCCGCGATGCGGCCTCGCGTCCCATCTCGGCGACCTTTGCGGCAGGCGTTTCGAGCGCGCGGCTGAGCGCCTCTCGAAGACCCTCGCTGCCCGGCCCGCCCGCGAGCCAGCCGGTTCGCCCGTCCTCGATCATCTCCGTCATCCCTCCCTCGCGCGACGCGATAACCGGCAGCCCCGACCCCATCGCCTCGATGCAGGTATTAGGAAAGTTCTCCCAGCGCGAAGGAACAACAACCGCGCGGGCGCGCGCAAGAAACTGCGAAAGAGAGGAGCGATTCTGTTCGCCGCGAAAACAGAACACGGGTTTCAGATCGCCGGGGATCATGCCCTCTAACGATTCTCGAAGGCTGGCCCCTCGCGCGTCAAGAGTGTCGCCGCCGACAAATTCAAAGCGAGCGTCCCTGTACTGGCGGGCCATAGCGACTGCGGCCTCGACCCACTCGATCACGCCTTTGCGCTTCTCAAGCCGCCCGACGTAAGAGATGGGGCCGCTCTCCCAGGTAGAGGCATCGCGTTCCAGAATGCGGGTATCGCCTATCGGATAAGGAATGATCTTGATCGCGTCTTCTGCGAAACGGTAATGAGATGTAGTCTGGCGCGCGAGGTAGTTGCTGGGACAGAGAAGCGCATCGGCTGCCGCGATGCTGTAATCTTCAAGCCGTCTGGCTGTCAGCAGGCCCGGCAGGGCCAGGTCCCACTCGTTGTGCAGAGCAATGAATTCGGTAGGAGAATGCAGATGGATGAGGCAGGGGGGCTGTCTTTTCGGTCCCTTCCCGATTGCTCGTCGAAGCTGAAAATAGTAAAGCGGCGCTTCATAATCCTGGGCTTCAATAATATCTACGGCTTCCTGCTCGATCAGTTGCTCGGCGAGCAGGCTGGCCTGCCAGGAAAAAGCTTGCGGAGCGAAGTCCGATCTGAAGAGGCTCTTTTCCGTCTCGCCGAGACGGGGATGCGGCTGGCGGGGCAGCAATGACGTCCAGTCTTCAAACGGGACCCTGTGTATGATCAATCTTCCCTGGCACAGCTCTTCCGCATTCACGGGGGCACGCCCCCACATCTGGCCGATGACATGGACGGTCTCGCCTGCCTCGGCCAAAAGATGGGAAAGGTGAAATGCGTAGGTGCCAATCCCGCCCGACGGCGCGGGCGGGTATTCGCGGCAGATGATCAGGTGTCTCATCGTAACCGGAGATGCTGCCCCATATCATTACTTCAGCAAGCCTCTTCAAAAGATTCACAGGCGATCGAGCAAGCGCGAGTTCGGCTGATAGAGCTTTTTGAACAGGTCCGAGCCTTCGCATGAATCTCCGCTTGCCGGGATAAACCAGGCAACTCAGCGCAACGCGCCGAAGCCCAGCGCCTGGCCGTCGTAACCGTCTGCCTGCCCGTCTCTGACAAACAGCAACCCCTTCCCCCCTCTGGCAGTGATCGTTTGTTCGAGCGTGAAGCCCGTTAAAGCCGAGCGCATCTGTTCGGTCGGTTGCTTTTCGTCTAAAAGGATGAGCCACACACGGGACTGCGGGTTGTTCTCCACAGCCGATTGAAAGCCATCGGCAATGAGCCGGTACTCGCCCTTACGAAGGTAGTAAAAGATCGGGGTAGTTCTCCAGCTCGCTCTGTGAACGAATATAAGGTCCTGCTGCTCGATTGCACCCTTCACTTTCTGCGCAAGCTCCTGATAGTCTCTCGAATCTGAAGGGGTCAACCTGAAATAGGCTGCGCTCGTCACGTGAAGCGCCAGAATAACCACGCATACAGAAACGGCATGCCCCAGCTTCGGAGAGTACCTGCTCACCCCGCCCGCAATCAGTATCAACAGAAAAGGTGTAAAGAGCAGAAACAGCCGGCTCGCAAGCAGCGGGAAGATGAAGGAGAGAGCAAATACGATCAATGCGGGCAGGAAGGCCAGCAAAAACATCAACGAGCGCGGCCCCGCAAAGATATTCGCGCGGCACAAGAAAGCCGCCTTTGGCATAGAAATAATGCGGCAAAGCACCGACGGCATCCCAAGTGCAAGCATTGGAATACAGCCTGTCAACATCATAATAAAATGCCTGCGCCAGGCCAGCAGGCTCATCGCCAGGATTATTACCACCGAGCCTGCGGCGATGGGCAGTAGTCTTCGCGCGTTTAAAGGCTCTTGCGGAAGCAGCCAAAATGACAGACCCGCGCCGCCGCCAGCCGCCTTCACAATCAACACCACGGCCAACAGTGCGGCCAACGAGGCCAGGACTTCAGGCAATTGCCGATGCGGCTGCGAAAAGACGTCCCGCTCGAACAGGAACCCGAACGCCATGTACTCCCTGAGGAAAGAGAGCGACGGCCCTCCGAGCGGCGAGCTTCGCGAGAGGTAGATCGCATGCGCCCACAGCGGCGCGCCCAGAATCACAACCAGACTTTGAAGCGATATGATCCGGGAACCCCTGCCGTGGCCTGCTTTCATGAGGGCCACCGCCCACAGGATCTGCGCTGCGAGAAAGGGCCAGAAGTAAATCTCTGTCCAGACGCCCAAAAATGAGACCGCTACATACGGCACCTCCGTTACAGGATGCGCCTTCGCGTCATATACCAGCTTGAGAAGCAGCAGGGTTGATAACAGCCCGAGAAAACAGAGCATGGCGTACATACGAGCCATCTGGCTCCAGTATATATGATGTCCATTGAAGGCGAGCATCGCCATGCATAGAATGCCCGCCATCTGTCCGTAAACCCGGGACGCTACAAAGAAGACCAGTATCAAAGAGAGCGTCCCGAAGAGGACCGACGGCAGCCGGATCGCAGTCAAACTCGTCCCGAACAGCTTCGTCCAGGTCCACATCAAAAAATAGTAAGCCTGCGGGTGAGGCTCGTTATGAAAATGCCACCATACCACGCGGGCTGGCGAAAGGCGCGGCGGCGGCTCCGACATGTTTTCCGGCAGTTCGATGCCGGGCACATAGACCTCCGGGTGGCTCATCGAGCGAGCCTCAAGCCCCTGAAGGCGCAATAGCAGACCTGCGATAAAGATGATGCCTATCAACCCGGCTGCTACCCAGCCGCTCCTGTTCGTTATCGGCATCGGATACAGAGAGTCTTTTGATTCGTCGCGCTCGGTTCCGGCACTGCTCTGGGTCGATTCTTCGCTTCGCTTTCGAAACTCGCCAGCGAACAACCTGAACAGTGAATAGAGGCTGAGGATGACCCCGATCCCGAACACGGCAATGCCGGTCAGATAAGAAGGCAGAACTAATGCCATCATAAACTCCAGGTCGGGGAAAGAGGTTAGTCATTCGATCTGAATTAGTCCGACAGAGAATGGGACAAGAACATTTGCCATTTACCATTCGCCATTTCCATTTGTCATTTTCCGGAGTAATGAAAGATGACAGTTGGAAGATGGCAATGGTAAATGGTTCGATCTGTACCAATCTCTTGCGTCTCAAATTAGCTTTTCAGAGGTAGGTTTGCCTTGTGGTATTTCGCTGTTCTCGAAAACTCAAACCAGCATACTTCGTGAGACAGGACTGATAGCCGGCTCGTTATTGTTCAGCCATTCTCTGTACCAGGAGATCGTTTCAATCAGGCCCTGCCTCAGAGTGTAGCCGGGCTGCCAATCTAACATCTCCCTGGCCTTAGCACAGCAGAGGAACTGCCTGGCGATTTCGTGGCTGGCTTGATCGAGCACTTCAGGGACCAGCGACTTTTTATCCATCAGGTCCAGTATCTCTTGCACCAGATCGAGGACAGAGATAGGCGTCTCTGTCCCGAAGTTGAAAGCCTGCCCTAAAAAGCGGTCTTCAGGCAGCATCTCGGCAAGATGCAGGTATGCGTTGACGGCATCCCGCACATAGAAATAATCCCTGATAAACTTCCCATCGCTGCGAATAATGGGGGCCTCGTCTTGAATCGCGGAGCGGATCGTGCCGGGGATCAGCCGGTTGAAATTCAGGTCGCCTCCTCCGAAGAGGTTTCCGCACCGCGTAACGGCGACAGGCGTCCGGTAGGTGTGAAAAAAAGAGAGCGATATCAGATCGGCGCAGGACTTGGAAACGTCGTACGGGAAGCGCCCTTCGAGCGGCATATCTTCTGTGTACGGCAACTGCTCGTGGCTGCCATATGCCTTGTCGCTTGAGGCGACTATGACGCGCTTGATGAGCCTGGGATAATACCTGCAAGCCTCAAGCAGGTTCCAGGTGCCTCTGATATTGGATTCGAATGTAGAGATAGGCGAGCGCGAGGCCGTGCCCACTATGGTTTGCGCGCCGAGGTGAAAGACCGTGTCTATCTCATACTCGTTCAACGCTCGCGATAAGAGTTGAAGGTCTTCCAGGCCACCATGCACAACATTGACCCGGCTCACAAGGTCTTGCTCAAGCAGCCTGCTGCGGGGCACCCAGTCTCGGATGAGACAGGTGACGTTAGCCCCGCGATTGACCAGCTCTTCGACTATCCAGCAGCCGAGCAGCCCCGTCGCCCCCGTCACGAATACATTGCGATTCTTCCAGAATGTCATTGCCATTTTTTCCAAGGCGCCTCCCCGCTGTTCCAGAGCGATTCCAGATGCTGTTTTTCGCGCAGTGTGTCCATAGGCTGCCAGAATCCCGCATGGCGAAACGCCATAAGCTGCCTGTCCTGCGCCAGCTTCTCAAGTACCTGGCGTTCGAGAATGGTCTGATCATCATCCAGGTACTCGAACACTCCGGGCTCAAGAACAAAGAAGCCTCCGTTTATCCATCCTTCTC
>DASTET010000300.1:0-3056 GCA_035709445.1 Blastocatellia bacterium
ATGACTGTGACGCGGCGGACAGGGCTTTCACGCAATGAATCGTTTATGATCGGATTGGTCACCATATGCCAGTAATCGTAAGGTAAACTCACTGGCTATCCACAGCAGATAATATATGCGAGATCACGAGTTCTATCAATCTTGACCGGCGGCGGCTTATCTTGACTGGGCGGCTACTTCTGGAATACAAACTCTCCTGTGACGCTTGATATGGAAGGAGAACCAGATGTCGAAAGCCATCTACTGTAACAAAGTCAATCCGAGTTCAGAGTGTGATCACGTCATCCGTGGGGAGAGCGAAGAAGAGGTGCTGCAAAAGGCTGGGGTACATGCCAGAGAGCACGGGTTGGAGCCTACGCCAGAGCTGATAGAGAAGGTAAGGGCGAATATTGTGGATGAGTAACTGTGAAGGAATCGAAAACGAAGTGCTCTTGAATTGCAGAGGACGCAGAGGGGTCATTCAATACTATGCGCACCTGCGGCGTCCTCTGCAATAATTCAGGCTCTAACCGAAAGGAGCAGTTGGATGCGAAAGTTACTCTTCCTTGTCCTGTTATTCGCTGCCCTTGAGACCGGGGCTAAGGGTCAGGAGCTGGACCTCCCGCAGGGGGCATTGAAGGATGAAGCAACGCTTGCCCGTGTCATGCCGCTTCTTGCGAAGCAAGCGATTGCAATCTATCAAGAGCCTGATCTAAGAATGCCGAGCATTACTTGCTGATCGGCCCTTATGATCATTTCGGAGCGCAGAGGTCGCGTAAGGACCCGGTTCTCAGGAGATACACAATAGACGCGGTGGCCCGGATCGATACGCCCGAGATCACATACCAGTGGATGGACTATGTCCTGCGCGGCGGCAAGAAACCTGAGTTATTGAAGGACAGAATCAACTATCAGGTGATGGGCACAAACGAATGAAAGCATGCGCCGTTGCTTGAGAGAATGAGTAACCAGGCCCTGACTCTGTATCTGACCGATGAAAAGGAGGGGAACCATTACAGGCTGTCCAACCAAAAGCCGTCGAGGACGGGCTTCCTATCTCAGCAGGTCGATTTTGCTGACAGAAAGACCACAAACAACGATTACTACCCGTGGCCGGTGCTCGGCAAGAAGCCTGATCTCTCGAACGGGTTCACCTTTATATCCGAGCCATTCGCTGAGCCGGTCGAAGTTTCAGGCACATTTTTGGGAGAGACCAGGGCCATCATCAATAAGAAGGACATGGATATCGGTCTGGTGTTATATAGACGGCCAGTTGTTTCACCTCTCCTATTTTCTGGGGCGCGCAAGCTACGCAAAGGACATGAGTGAGAGGAAGCTTTTGACTCCCGGTAAGGTCGAAGCAATCACATTCGATAGAACCCGGTTGGTGAGTCGACCAAACTATGGCCCGGGAAAAGACGTTAGCGACGAGGATATCTATGATTCGAAGCCTCCATTGCAGATAAAATGGCTTAACGACAGCTTTGTGAGAATACCCATCCGGAAATAGTCATGAAAATGTCGCTGAAGTGATTCGACTACTCTATCAAGCCAACCCCGTCTTCGATCCAGACTGCGGCGGTGCCCCCGTCGGCCAGAAAATCGCCCCATCCTGAAGAATCGGTCCAGACTGCCTCCGCCTTATCGCCATACAGATCATACCGATTGCGGACAATTAGAAAGCCATCATCGGTCAGCTTTATCGTGGCGAGGTGATAGAATCGCCTGCTGAACCGGCCAGTGTTCATCCTGACCGATCCTACGGTCCCCGGCGAGATATTGATAACGACAGCCATCGCGCCCTTTGCGCCGGGTACAAAACCCATCCTTACCCAGCCTGCAACGTTCCTTCCGGCGTAGTACCTTTCTTCCCCCAGAGCGAACTGCCGCCTTAGCCTGAGCAGCAGGTCCAGATACTCCCGGCCAGGAGTCTGGGCTTTGTGCCATCTCCGGTCCCCTTCATACCAGTCCAGAGAGCCGTAATAATCTGGAAAAAAAATGCATGGATACCCGTCCTTGCGCAGAAGGATGAACGCATAAGCGAGTGGCTTGAACCATTCTTCCACGTGTGATTGATACTCTCTGCCAAACTCATAGTCGTGGTTCTCGACGAATGTGACCGCCAGCGCGGGCTGCTCGGCCACGAGAGTGCCATTGCTCAACTGTCCGAGATCGTATGCTCCAGCCTGCCTTCCGGCATCGCCAAACTTAAAGCGGAGCGGGAAGTCAAAAAGGCATACCTGCTGCGGATACTCTCCAAAGGCAGATACTCTGCCGATGTAACTGTGCAACGGGCCGGTCTCGGCGGCGATGTACTCGGCCACGGCAAAAAAGTCTCGGTTCTTCTTCCAGCGGACGTGGCCTATCCATTCACGTACATAGTCGGCGCTGATATGCTTGACCGCATCGAGTCTCACGCCGTCCAGATCAAGCTCGTCGGCCAGCCACTCACCCCAGTACTTCATCTCCTCCCGTACGTCATATCTGCCGTAATCCATGTCGCAGCCAGTCAGATAATCATAATTACCTTTCTCCATCGATACCCAGGATTCGAAGCTCTTAATCTGAGGAACGTAACCTTGCTCATTGGCTAAGAACCTGTAGATATACCTGTCACCAGGGTCATGAAAAACCATCCCGCCCTGGCGGATTTCAGATATAGTGTCGACGCTGTCGAAGTGCCTGATCCTCCACTTGAAGTTGGAGTAAGCATCTGCCCGGTCCTCGTGGTCAAACTTCGTATATGCCATGACTTCGATCAGGCCGCTCTCAAACCCTTCTCCCCATCGCTCCAGGTTTCGGTTCCCCTTTTCAACGCGAACAGCTTCCCAATAGTGGTCGTCCTGCTTGCCGCCTACCTTATGGTTTAGGGCGACGTCGGCATAGACTTGAATCCGCTTGCCGGTCCCGTCGCCGTGGAGCCGTTGAATCGCTTCAAGCAATTCCTGCTTGTTGCCGTATTTGGTCCTACCATCGGCCTCGCCCGGCAGCCTGAATTCGCCCAGGTCGAAGTGATCGTACACATCGTACCCGACGCTGTTGCTTCGATTGAAAGCCGCCTTATAGCAGGGAGGTAG
>DASTET010000301.1:0-3779 GCA_035709445.1 Blastocatellia bacterium
AAGGGGGATGTGCTCGTGGAGTTCGACCCGACCGAGCTTGACCTCAAGGTGATGGAGCACCGCAACGATCTGGAGATCGCGCTTCAGAAGCTGAGCAAAGGCGAGATGGCGAGCACTTCCGAGAAGACCGACGTGATGAAGGACAAGAAGATCGCCGAGCTCGAGCTTGAAAAGATCAACGAGTTCCTCCCGAGAGATGAGCAGATCTTCGCCCGCCGCCAGATAATCGAGGGACAGCTAGACAAAGATTACACCGAAAAAAAGATCGTCTTTGCCGACGCGCGGCTTCAGCTAAAGGGCAGGGTCTACTCGCTTGAAGAAGCCATCCTTATGCTCGAACGCGGGCAGGCCGACACCCGCATAAACCAGGCGAAGAACGCGCTCGCCTCGCTCAAGCTGATCTCGCCCGGCACGGGGATCATCGTATATGAGCCTTCCTTCTTCTTCGGCGGCCACACGCTTATGCCGGGACGTGTCGTCTATATAGGCAATCCGCTCTGCAACCTTGTCAACCCCGAAAAGATGGAGGCCCGTTGCTTCGTTCTCGAAAAAGACGCGGGCGAGCTCAGGCCCGACCAGCCGGTCAAAGTCACGCTCGACCCGTTTCCGGGCGTCGAGTTCACGGGCAAGGTGAAGAGCATCGATAAGGTCGCGCGCTCGATAGACCGCGACTCGCCGGTCAAATACTTTCAAACCATCGTGACGATGGACCGCGTCGATAAGGAATTGATGAAGCCCGGAGTCAAGCTCAAAGCCGAGATAATGGCGGGCGAGATGAAAGACGTCATCGTCGTGCCGCGCAGCGCGGTCGTCAAGAAAGAGGCAGGCTTTGTCGCTTATATACAGAGAGCGCCAGGCCAGTTCGAGCCGGTCCCCGTAACGCTCGGCCAGGGCGACCTCATACAGGTCGTCGTGACCGAAGGGCTCGAAGCCGAAATGATTCTGGCGCTCAACCCTCCCGACATGAAGCAGGGCTTTTCCGAGCGGTTAAAGAAGACGAACGGTGAGAACGGCGGCTCGAAGTCGCCTTAGAACCGAGACACGATTATGAGATACCTGTCAGAAGTCCAGTTCGCCGTCGGCAACCTCCGGGTGCACAAGCTGCGCACTTTTCTAACCATGCTCGGCATGATATTCGGCGTCGGGGCCGTCATTGCCATGCTTTCCATAGGGGCCGGGGCCGAGCGCGAGAGCCTGCGCATCATCGACACCATGGGGCTGCGCAATATAATCGTGAAAGACCGCGAGTTCAAGGACGAAGACCTGAAGAAGATTCGCGAGAACTCGCTCGGTCTTTCGACCCGAGACCTTCAGGCCATATCATCGGTCACCCCCGACATAGAGTCTTACGCCGCAAGAAAGCGGGTCAAAGCCTTTCAGGTATTCTCCTTCAAAGGCAAGAGCGACGACTCTAACGTGGTCGGCGTGACCCCTTCATACTTTCGCCTCGCAAAATATAACCTGGCCGAGGGCGGGCTTTTTGCCGAGCCCGACGAGCGCGACTTCGAGCAGTACTGCGTCATAGGCTCGCGCGTAAAGCAGAAGCTTTTCGGACCCGAGTCGCCGATAGGCAACGCTATAAAGATCGATAAGATGTGGTTCACGGTCATCGGCGTGCTCCAGGACAACAACCTCGCCAAGGACGAGTTCGAGGGCGTAAAGATACAGGACTTCAGCAACGATATTTATATCCCGCTCGCGACCGCGCTCAAGAAATTCGAGCTGAAGCGGTTCGAGTCCGAGCTTGACGAGATAGTGGTCTCGATAAAAAACACCGACGCGCTCAAGCCGAGCGCGGTCCTCATCAGCGAGGTGCTCGCAAACACACACGGCAAGGCCGAAGACTATTCGATAGTCGTCCCGCGCGAGCTGCTCGAACAGAACCAGCAGACACAGCGGATATTCAACATCGTCATGAGCTGCATCGCGGGCATATCGCTCGTCGTCGGCGGGATCGGCATAATGAACATAATGCTGGCGAGCATACTCGAACGGACCCGCGAGATCGGCGTGCGCCGCGCTGTAGGCGCTCGTCGCCGCGACATTTCGAAGCAGTTCCTGATCGAGGCGCTGACGATAAGCTTTCTCGGCGGGGTGACCGGCATCCTCTTCGGGTTTGCGGTCTCTCGCGTCGTCGCGCTCTATGCCGAGTGGAGCACGGTCGTCACCCCCACATCGATAGCGATGTCGTTCGGCGTGTCGGCCACCGTCGGCCTCATCTTCGGCCTTTACCCCGCAATGCGCGCATCAAGGCTCGACCCCGTAGAAGCGCTCCGATACGAATAAGAAGCCAGAAGCCAGAAGTCAGAAGCCAGAATCTCATGCAAGGCATCTCGACGGCTATAAACCTCTTACCTTCTGACTTCTGGCTTCTGGCTCCTGACTTCTTATGCATTTGCGCACTGCGCGCGAATGTGATTCATTACTCCTATGAAAATCAAAAAAGGCCGCCCTTTTCTGCTGTCGGTTTCGATGCTGGCGGTGGCGCTGCTTGCCTGCGCAGCGCCCGCCGAAAACAGCTCGCCGCAAAATGTTTCGAAAGCCGTCTCATCCACTCTGAAGAAATACAACATCACTCCTGCGGACCTGCCGCCGCCCGGAGCGACTAAGAGCGCGCTCAATATGCCCAGGGTGGCGCCGCGTCCCGAAGGGGCCGGGTTCAATCATCCCTCCGGTTTTGAAGTGGCCGTGTTTGCCGAAGGCGATTTTCAGGAGCCTCGCTGGATGGCGCTCGCGCCCAACGGCGATGTATTTGTGGCGGATTCTCGGCCCGGTCAAATACTGATACTCAGAGACGCGAACCAGGACGGCAAGCCCGAAGAGCGGTTCGTCTTTGCCACGGGGCTCACGCAGCCCTTCGGCATGGCTTTCTGGAAGGATTATCTCTACGTCGCAAATACCGACTCGGTCGTGCGTTTCAAATATAAAGCGGGCCAGACCAAGGCAGAAGTCGCGCCGGAGAAGGTCGCCGACCTTCCGGGCAAAGGCTATCGCCAGCACTGGACGCGCAATATCATCTTCAGCCCTGACGGGTCGAAGATGTACGTGAGCGTCGGGTCGGAAAGCAACGTCAACGTAGAGCCCGATCCGCGCCGCGCCGCAATATCCGAATACAACCCTGACGGGTCGGGTCATCGAATATTTGCGGGCGGGCTTCGCAACCCCGTAGGGCTGGCGTTTTATCCGGGGACGAGAACTCTTTGGACGACCGTCAACGAGCGCGACGGGCTCGGCGATGACCTCGTGCCCGATTACCTCACGTCGGTCAAAGAGGGAGGCTTTTACGGCTGGCCCTACTCTTACATCGGCCAGAACCGCGACCCGCGCCGCACCGAAGACCGGAAAGAGCTTGTGAGCCGGGCGATAGTTCCTGACGTGTTGATACAGGCCCACTCGGCTGCGCTCGGGCTCGTCTTCTACCAGGGCCAGATGTTCCCGGCAGATTATCGCGGCGACGCGCTTGTAGCGCTTCGCGGCTCGTGGAACCGCTCGAAGCGGACCGGCTACAAGATAATCCGCGTGCGCTTTAACAACGGCAAGCCCGCAGGCGGGTATGAAGACTTTTTGACCGGGTGGTCTCCCGATGAAGATAGCCCCGAAGTGTGGGGCCGCCCCGTCGGGCTGCTCGTGATGCGCGACGGCTCGCTTCTGATCACCGATGACGGAGCAAAAAAGATCTGGCGCGTCTCTTATAAAAAGTGATGAGAAGAGGCGCGATAATATATAACCGCAGAGGAACGCAGAGGCATTTTTACTTCTGCGTTCCTGCGGCGTCCTCT
>DASTET010000302.1:0-2097 GCA_035709445.1 Blastocatellia bacterium
GCCAGCCGTGTCCAAAAGATAAGAAGGGGGAAGAGAAACAATGCGACCAGCAGGACGCCCGGAAGCCCTAAAAACTCCAACGCAGCGAATGCGACCAGCGCGCCCGCAAACATGAGCGTCGCGCCGAACGTCAGCCCGCGCTGGCGGTGTGAGATCTGCGCAAAGAGCAAAAAGAGCGCGAAGCCTAAACCGAGAAAGTATAAAGCGTAAACGAGCCTATCGGGTCCGCCCACCTCGATGTTGGTACTAATCAAAGCTGCCTTTATCGAGCCTACGAGCATGAATCCTGCGCCGATCAGTATGTCGACCTGCCGCAATAGAGAGCGTTTGGCGTCCTTCAAAGATACTGTCGGCTCTCCCGCGTTCTCGCTTGCCAGAAGGTCTTTGACAACGTCAAGCTGAAAACCGCAGCGCGAGCAGAACCGCACGGTCTCGGTCGCCTGTTGATGGCTGCATTTTGGACAAAACATAAGACCTCCTTAGTCTACCGCGTCTGGCGGGTCTGGCGGGTCTAGCGCGTCCCGCTTATGACGGCGCTGATTATCTAGGATCACGTCATTTATGCGAGGTCTGTCATTAAAGCGACGCGCCAGACGCGCTAGACTGTTCCTGACTCGCTAGACTTACTTACGTCAGCGCGGCGACATGGGTTCTGACCGTCTCTCCAAGCGTGTGCAGGTTATAGCCGCCTTCGAGGATCGATACTACTCGTCCCTGTGCGTGCCGGTAGGCCATATCGAGGACTTCTTTAGTCATCTCCGCAAAATCGCTGTCTTCGAGCATCAGCCCGCCTAGCGGGTCTCCTCGCCTCGAATCGAACCCGGCGGATATTATGATAAGGTCGGGCGGGAAGTCTCTTTCAATTGCAGAGAGCGCCTCCCGAAACGCTGCGCGGTGTTCGCGCGCGGGCGTGCCCTGAGGCAAGGGGATGTTGAGCGTAGTCCCTTCTCCTCGTCCATCTCCGGTCTCATTTGCCGCGCCTGTCCCGGGATAGTAAGGGTACTGGTGTGTCGAGAGGTAGAATACCGTGGGGTCCTTGTAAAAGATATCCTGGGTCCCGTTGCCGTGATGAACGTCCCAATCGATTATGAGCACGCGCTCTGCTCCGTAGCGGGCCTGCGCATATCGAGCGCCGATTGCGGCATTGTTGAAGAGACAGAACCCCATCGCCCGGTCCGCCGTCGCGTGATGGCCGGGCGGCCGCACGAATGCGAAGACGTTGTCGGTTTGCCCGCTGAAGACTTCATCTACGCCTGTTACCGCAGCGCCCGCAGCCAGCCTCGCGACGTCATATGACTCTCTGCTTATCACCGTGTCGAGGTCGATGAATGGAACGCCGCGCTCGCACAGGCTGCTGATATGCTCTATCAGCCGCCCGCTATGGCAGCGCAGAATATCTTCGTCTGTTGCCTCGCGCGGCGGAACCTTCTTCAGGCTGTCGCAGAGCGAGCGGTCGGCTTCGAGCGCTTCGAGTATTGCCTGTAGCCTGGCAGAGTTTTCAGGGTGATGGCCCGTCTCGTGATTGAGATAGGCCGGATCATAGATCAAAGCTGTCGTCATAAGGATAATTATAGGGAAGTAGGCAGGAGTAACAAGGGAGCGGAAGAGTAAAAGGGGATAGTACCTTCATTAAGAGTCATGATCTGGAATCACCGGACGCAGACCGTGTCGCCATTTCAATTGTTTTTTATCGACTTCGGAAATCATTGGATGATTCGAGCGTCAGGCTGTATATCGTTTCTGGTCTGGGATGGCGTGAATCTTTATCAGGTCCTTGAATTCTCTTATCGTCTCTTTCAGTTCCGAAGGTATCTTAGAATGCGTGCGAGTAACATTTTCAAGATGCAGGATGAACTTCTCAAGAAGCAGCTTTCCATCCTTTTTGTTCAATAACTCACCCGCCTTGCTAAAGAAGCCCTTAAACTGAATTCTCTCGATTCCCGCCAGAGCTAGTTTAATAGCAGCGACATTCCCGGGATCAGAGCGAATCAGTTCGGAAATATCTCTCAAAGTTTCCCTAACAAGCACAGCTTCAACGGTATCATCCGCGTATTGCTTTATAAGGAAGTCCTGGCCCGTGGCTTCGATCTGGGCCTG
>DASTET010000303.1:0-2664 GCA_035709445.1 Blastocatellia bacterium
CAATCGGGCATCGCTTCGATAGGCGTCGTCGCGCCGGAAAGTATCGCTATGGGAGGGTTGACGAAAAAGCTTATCAATTGGGCCTGCTGCTGCGATCTCGAAAAGGTCGCCAGAAATGTCCCCAACCCTATGCCCGCAAGCACGCAAAGAGCGCCCGCCGAATAGAGCAGCGCGAGGCTCCCCTGCACCGGCACGCCAAATACCAGCCAGCCGACCGCCAGCGCAAGCCATACGTCAGCCGACAGCAGCAGAAATATCGGGGCCATCTTCGCCGTTATGATCTCCCAGGCCGAGGCCGGCGTCATCAGCAACTGCTCGACCGTGCCGACCTCTTTCTCTTTCACCATCGAGCTTGCCGCCACAAGCGAGCCGTTCAAGACCAGCAGTATGCCGAGCACTCCTGTGAGCATGTACCAGGAGCTTTTAAGACCCGGATTGTAGAGCAGCGCCACGCGGGAGTTCACGTCCGGTGAAACGGTCGGAACTGCTCTGCCTTCGACCGATACTCGCGGGTCATCCTCTGCAAGCCGCCGGTTGAACGAGCCGATGATTCGCTGGGCATACCCTGCCGCGATCCCCGCGCTGTTTGAATTGACCGCGTCCAGCAACAGTTGTACCTTCGCAGTCTCGCGCCGCTCGCGATTGCGCGCAAAATCCGAAGGGATGATCAGACCGGCGTCTAAATTCCCGGCGCTAAGCTCTCGGCCCATCTCATCAGCCGAATCGTAATGGCCTGCGATCTCAAAAGACCCGCTCTCGGAAAAGGCGGCGACAAGGTCGCGGCTGATGGCGGTGCGGCTTTCGTCTATGACGGCGAGCCGCAGATCCGTAACCTCCGGGTTCAGCGCGAGGCCGAAGATAATGAGCTGTATCGTCGGAGGTATCACAAGCGTCGCGATCAACTGGTGATCCCGTTTGATGTGTCTCAGCTCCTTCAGGACAAGCGCCCACAGGCGCAGCCCGCTCAGCCTGTTTATCAGTCTTCTCATATCTCCACCTGCATCCTTCGCATCTTCATCCACGCGATAAAAAGAAAGACCAGCCCCAGCAGCGCAAGCGCAACCTCGGCCTGCCACACCCCGGACCAGGAGCCCCCGCGAACGAATGCGTCCCGCGTTATCTCTACGAAGTACCGGGCGGGAACCACGCTCGCCACCCAGCGAATCCCCGATGGGATATTCGACAGCGGGAATAGAAAGCCCGACAATAAAAACGAGAGCATGAAGCTGACCATCGCTACGACCTGAATCGTGCTCGCCTGGTCCGGGATCGCCGATCCGGCCATCGTTCCGAAGGCGACGTTGCAGAAGAGGTAGAGGACCGTTCCTGCAAGAAAGGGCGTCGGGTCGCCTGAAAATCGGAGGCCGAACAGCCACATGCCGAGCCCTGCTACGAGCACCCATTCAGCCATCGCGACCAGAAAGTAGGCGAGCGTCTTCCCGAGTATGTATTCGGCTGCCGATATGCTGGAGACATAGACCTGCAAGATCGTCTTCTGCTCGGTCTCTCGCGACATGGCGAGCGCGGCCAGAAGCGGCGGAAACAGCGCCAGCACTACGGCTATCACGCCCGGCCCTATGTATTTGTCGGTCTCGCGGCCCGGATTGAACCACAGCCGCGTCTCGGCTCTGACCGCCGGTTTGCCTGCCGAGCCCCCGGCCCCGGTCTGTCGCGAGAAATCCTCGGTCAGAGCTGCGGCATTGCCGCGAAGATTGTTTGCCGTGTTAGTGTCGGTCGCATCTATGAGCCATTGCACTTCCGCAGCCCGCCCGCGCGCGCGATCACGCCCGAAATCGGCAGGTATTATGACTGCTGCGCGAACCCTCTCGCTTATGAGCGCCTCTTCAGAGGTCATCCCCTGCGGCAATGAGACGATGCGGAAAGTGAGCGACGCCGCAATCGCTTCGACGTAGCTCCGCGAGCGAGGGCTATTATCGTAGTCCTCGATTACGGTCGGCACATTTGTGACCGAAAACGAGATCGCCTTGCCGTACAGCACCAGAAGTATTAGCGGCAAGACCAGCGCGAGCGCGACGGTCAGCCGGTCTCGAAAAATCTGAGTCAACTCTTTTTGCGCCTGTGCGATAATCCGCTTCATACCGGACCTCATCAATCTTCTGTCGCAACTTTGCCGTCTCTGCGCGCCTGCTCGACCACGCCTATGAAGACGTCTTCGAGCGAGAACCGCTCTTGATAAGCTCTCATCACCCGAATGCCCTCGCCTCTCAGCCGCCGTCTTAATCTCTCGATCTCTGCTGGCGCGTCAGCGTCAACGACAACGTGCAGGCGGTCGCCGAACAGCGAGACGCGCCAGCGTTCCATCTCCTGTCCTAAAAGGTTCGCTGCGCGCTGCGGCTGGTCCGCGATAAGCTCTATCAGATGGCCTCGCTGCGCGGCCTTGATCTCGGTCGGCGTGCCCTGAGCGACAAGCTCGCCCGCGACCATGAAGCCGAGCCGGTTGCACTGCTCCGCCTCTTCGAGATAGTGAGTTGTGACAAGCACGGCCACGCCGCGATCCGCAAGGCTGTTGATCATCTTCCAGAAAGCGCGGCGAGCGAGCGGGTCGACGCCTGAAGTCGGCTCATCCAGAAAGAGCACGCTCGGCTCGTGCATGATCGCAGCGCCAAATGCAACGCGCTGTTTCCATCCGCCGGGGAGCGAGCC
>DASTET010000304.1:0-3015 GCA_035709445.1 Blastocatellia bacterium
CCAGGTGGAGGCCTCGATTGCAGGGTCGCTCGAATCGCCCCAGCTTCTCGGCTTCGTCAATCTCAAGGACGTGGGCGTGCGGGTTGTAAACGTTCCCCTCTCGATAGCGCGCGGAAACGGGCAGGTGCGGTTTACATCGAACCAGGCCCTTATCGAGAACTTCGAAGCGGTCACGCCCGGCGGCGGTGAGATAGTCGTTTCCGGAGGCGCGGCGCTGTCTGGGCTCGTCCCCGACAGGTGGCGGCTCGAAGCGGAGGCGGATCAGGTCGGGATCGAATTCCCGCGCGACACACAGAGCCTATTCGACGCGCAGGTCGTGCTCCAGGGGAACCGGCGCGTCCAGGTGCTTTCGGGCAATATCGATGTCCGTCGCGCCTCCTATACCAGAGACCTCACGCTCGATGAGTTGATAGCGACAGGCGGCCCGTTCGGCCCCGAGTTTGTCGATATAGGTCCGGGCGGAGGCGGAGGGGGCGGGCCGAATATAAGTCTTGATCTTCGGGTCAATGCCGACAACACGCTGATCGTTCGAAACAACCTGGCCAATGCGTTAGGCAGCGCCTTTCTCAACATACGAGGGCCGATAAGCGATCCCAATGTGTCGGGGCGCGTGCTGCTTTCGCAGGGGACGCTGGAATTTCGAAACGACAGGTACGAGCTGACGCGAGGTCTGATTACATTCCCCGGCAGACGGGGGGCCGACCCTATACTCGATATTCTGGCCGAGGCCGACATCTCCGGTTACCGGATCTCCGTTGCGTTCAGCGGGACGCTGCCAAAGCTTGAGACCACCCTGAGGTCGGACCCCGAGCTGCCCGAGATCGACATTGTATCGCTTATATTGACCGGCACGACGGCAGGCGACCGGACGACCGCCGCCGTGGCCACTCAATCAGGGCTGGGGCTCGCGCAGTCGATACTTTCGGCATCATTATCGGAGCAGCTCGAAAGAGGGACGCAGCGCCTCTTCGGTATCAGCCGGTTCTCAATCGATCCGCTCATAGTGGGTCGCGGCAATGACCCGACAGCAAGGGTGACCATCGGCCAGCGCATCACAAGGAATCTGACCGTCACCTACTCGCAAAACCTGACCTCCTCCTCATCCGGGCTTGATCGAATAGTGCTTCTTGAGTACCGAATCAGCAACCGGTTTTCGATAGTCGGCTACCGCAATGAGCGCAGCGAGCTGGGGTTCGATGTGCGTGTTAGAAAGCGATTCTAAACAGACAGGGTTCAATATTGACTGGCAGAGGAGCTAAACTTTCCAGGGCGTTCCGGCTGGCGGTAGCGGCCGTGCTGCTGATTGCAGCGGGCGCCGAGCGGGCTCTCTGTTCTGACGTCGGAGATTATCTTGGCCGCCGGGTCACAAGCGTTGAGATCGTGATCGAAGGCGTGACGGGCGGCAATACATCAGAGATGCGAGCCCTGCTCGAAGTCGCTCCGGGCCAGGACTATTCACCCGTCCGCATACACGATTCGCTTGTTCGGCTTTACAGGTCGGGGCTCATATCGGGAGCGCGGGTCGAAGGCGTCGCCGTAGGCGCAGATGGGGTTACGTTAAGGTTCATAGTAAAGCCGCAGGCCAGGATCGATAACGTCGTCTTTCAGGGATCGACCGTCTTTGAGGCTTCCGCGCTCCGCGCGCGGCTCAACGAGCTCGATCCGGGCGAGAGGCTTTCGGCGGGGGCCGTCGAGCGCGGGCTCGGAGAGCTGCTGGCGTTTTATACCTCACGCGGATATTTCCAGGCGAAGATAACCTCTGAAATAGAGCTTGGCCCTACGGGCACGCTCGCAACGGTCGTCTACCGAATCACGCCCGGCGAGCCTGCCACAGTCTCTGCATACACCCTCGACATAAGAGGCGCGCGCGTAGACCTATCGAAATTGGAACACGCAATACGCGAAGGCGAGAGGTTCACCCAGACGGCAGTGGCGGAAGAGATGGAGCGAATACGCCGCGCCTATATCGCTCAGAACTATCTTGCCGTTCGCGTGAGCGACAAGACCAGCGCCGATGTCATCAACAATACTGTGGCCGTGACAATCTCGGTCGAGTCGGGGCCGCTCGTGATCATTGAAGTAGAGGGGCTTGAGCTGAGCGATGAGCAGAAGCGGGAGATACTTCCCGTTTATCAACTGGGCGGGCTGGACGATTTCACATTAGAGGAAGGGCGTCGCAGCCTTCAGGACTATGCTCAGCGGCAGGGCTATTTCTTTGCCGAGGTGACCAGACCCCCCGCGCCCACGTCGCCCGGCGAGACCGTCCGGCTCAACTATGTGGTAGAGACCGGGAACCGATACCGCCTCACGGACATCGACATAGAGGGTGTCAGCGCGATTCCGAGCCAGGAGCTTCAGGATCAGATGAAGTCGCGCGAGGCTACAATCATTCCATTCTTCGGTCTCAACCGCGGGCTAACGAGCAACGAGATTCTGCGCCAGGACGCGAACCTTATTCAAAAGAGGCTGAGAGAGGTTGGTTACCGGCGATCAGTAGTCGATGTAAGAAGGGGCGTATCAGTAGAGGGGGACCGCCTCCTCATCACTTTCGCCGTAGAGCAAGGCCCACGCACGCACGTCGAGAGCATAGATATTCGAGGCAACACGGTCCTGACGGCGGACCTTCTGAGAGAGCGCCTGACTATTGAGCCGGGCGACCCGTTTCTTACTACCGCCGTCACGCAGAGCGCCGACCAGCTCAACGCCGCCTATCACGTGAGGGGATACGCAAACGCCGAGGTATTTTCGGAGCTTGTCGAGCTTGGCATGGTCGAGGGCGAGGAGAGGGTGCGCCTCATCTATAACATATCCGAAGGGAACCGTGTGCGGATCCGAAACGTGAACACGCGAGGCGTTGCGCAAACAAACATCGGCAGGCTTGAGCGGGACTTCTACATGTTCAAAGTTGGCGACTGGCTGCGCGAGGACCAGTTGCTTGAGACGGAGCGGGTGCTCTATGACACGAACGCCTTCAACACGGTTACGATCACGTCCGAGCCGATCGGACAGTTCGCA
>DASTET010000305.1:0-4733 GCA_035709445.1 Blastocatellia bacterium
ATGGAACATACGCTCCGGCCATTCGCACGGAAGAACTCCCTGCTTGCCTCCTCTGTGAAAGGCGTGGAGAAGCCTTCTATTCGAATGTGCAGGATCGAATGTTCGGGACGCCGGGTGTATGGAGCTTTTCTAAATGTCCCGGGTGCGGACTGGTCTGGCTGAACCCTCGCCCGATAAGAGAAGATATTCCAAGGTGCTACGAAAACTTCTACACACATGATCGCTTTGTGCCTGCTGAGACAGTAGAAATAAAAAGCCGTGTAAGGCTCGTCAGGGAGACTTTAAGAGAGTTGATACTCAGCGGCCAATTCAATTATCCCCGCCCTGAAATGGACCGGTGGTGGACAAAAGCTGCGGGGAAGGCCCTTGCTACATTGCCCCCTTTGCGCCACCGGGCCACCTATGGGTTGGATGTGATGTGTCCCCCTTACATCGGTCGCGGAGAGCTACTCGATGTGGGCTGCGGGAATGGCTCCTACCTCTACGCTGCGCGCAGGCTTGGATGGAAGGTCACCGGGATCGATATAGACCCTGTGGCGGCGAGAATAACCGAAGAAAGCTTGAACATATCCGTAATAGTGGGAGCGCTGGAGGAAGCCGGTTTTCCGGACGCATCTTTCGATGTCATTCACATGTACCACCTCATCGAGCATGTCCCTGACCCGATCAGGATGATAAGAGAGTGTTATAGAATCCTTCGACCCGGCGGCATGGTGATAATCGGCACAAACAACTTGGGCAGCCTTGTCCACTGGTGGTTCAAGGAAAACTACGCACAATTAGATGCGCCGCATCATATGTTTCTTTTCACCCCCCGAACATTACGAAAGGTTGTAGAGCGCGGCGGTCTCTCAATAGTGAAACTGCTGACGAGGGGCCCTTGGGCAGCAGAGATATACAATGCGAGCTGGCACCTCCGCCAGTTTGGGAGCGCGGACTTAAAGGCTGAAAAGCTTGTCCCCGGAGCGCGCTGGTTTGCCCGACTTGAAAAGATTCTTCAACCGGCATTCAAGAACATAGGTGACGAGATAGTTTTATGGGCAAAGAAGCTGGAGCAATAAATAACCGGGTCACCATGCCGGGTAGAATAAGGCTCGCGACCTATATCGGGCGCGGGCAAGAGATAGTGCTTCTGGCGATAAAAGGGGCAGAGGCATGATGGCCGGGCCTCGTGTGAGTGTAGTTATGGTGACGGCTGACCCCCACGCGCCGTATATCGGCGAAGCCGTCGATTCGGTTCTGAGGCAGTCTTTCGACGAATGGGAACTAATCATTGTCGATGACGGACCGGCAGGTGCGGTCACGGAGATAGTCGGACGATTCAACGATTCTCGGATTCGTTATCTGCGTCAGGTTCATGCGGGGGTTAACAAGCTGGGCGCCACGTACAATCGCGCGCTGTTGCTGACCAAGGCTCCGCTCATAGCCCTGCTAGAAGGGGATGATTACTGGCCCGCCGACAAACTTGAGATTCAAATCCCCGCACTGGAACAAGAAAATGCTGTTCTGTCTTATGGCATTGTTAAAGTTGTTTCCTCAAATGGTAGCCCACAACACCGGCAGGCGCCCTGGCCCGAAGTGGAAAAGGACCGTGGAGCTTTGGAAAACAACCCTGTCGGTCGAACCGCAATAGCGATGGCGCGTCACTGGCAGTACGTATCGCCGGCGTCCATCGTGGTACGTCGTAGCGCACTGGAGAGCATCGGAGGGTTCCAGCAGCCGAGCTACTATCCGGCGGTCGATTTTCCGACCGTGCTCAAGCTCGCCACGATCGGGCCGTTTCACTACCTGCCGTCGGTCCTGGGATTCGGCAGGCGTCACCATACCTCTGTGACTGCCAGCGTGGTTTCTGGAAAGACCTATCTGCTGGGGATGTTCCGTTGCTGGTTAGAGACCATGCAGGCAAGCAATATTCGTTTATCCAGGCGAGACTTGGAGCCTGTAGTCGCCCACTGGCAGGCCGGTTTTGCAGGTCACTACCGGGTGATGGGGCGCATCTCTCTTGAGCAAAGGGATGCTGAAAAAGCCCGCGCGTACTTCCTCGCCTCGTTAAGAGGCAGCACGGGAGCGGGCAGTATGGCAGCTCTCGGAGGCGCCCTCTTTTCTTACCTTCCGCAAGGGGCGCGTTTGCTCGAAGCGTGTTACAAGCTGTTGCTAAGGCAGAGCTCGAATAAGAGCGACCTGGAGGCGGCATATCACGAAGCTGCCGAGATTATATCTTCGTTCGAAGCCTGGACAGAGGCTCTGGAATCGCTCTGTTCCGATAATGGAAATCATGCATGCCCCGCGTAAGCGTCGTCATCCCGACCTATAACCGCGCCGAGCTTCTAAACGAGACGATAAAGAGCGTGCTCAATCAGTCGTTCAAAGCTCTTGAGATAATCGTCGTCGATGACGGCTCGACTGATGACACGAGGGAAGTGGTCTCCGGGTTGAACGGACCCATCAAATACATCTACCAGGAGAACAAAGGCCGATCTGCCGCCAGAAATAGAGGGTTCAAATTATCCTCCGGAGAATATATCTGTTTTCTGGATTCGGATGATCTCTTCTCCTTGGAAAAGGTGGGGCGACAGGTCGAATTGCTGGACTCGCACAAAGAGATTGGATTCGTTTACTCTGATTATGCATTCATCGACCGGTCGGGTATGTTGCTCGATAAGCCGTTAATATACTCCCGCCATCCGTTACAGAAAGGTTTCATTCTCAAGCACCTGCTCCATTTCGATTTTATACCCCCCTCGACAGTGATGGTGCGCAGAAC
Source organism: Blastocatellia bacterium (assembly GCA_035709445.1). GTDB lineage: Bacteria > Acidobacteriota > Blastocatellia > UBA7656 > UBA7656 > DASTET01. The sequence goes on from DASTET010000305.1 coordinate 2,765, forward strand.
GTGTCTGGAAACAGTCGGCCTGTTCGACTCCGCGCTGGAGCCCGCTGAAGATTTTGACTGGCTGTTGCGCCTTGCCGGACGATACGAAGCGAGTTACGTCGCCGAACCTCTGTGTAGGATTCGCATGCACGGGGGCAACACGCCTTCGGCAGATATAGCCGGGGCCACTATTCAGGTCATTATGAAGCACCTTTCTCTCGACGAATCGAAAGCTGCGCTTGGAGGAGACTGGCGGCAGGTCTATTGCGACTGCTATATCACGGCGGCTAATTACCGTTATAACCTGAGAGACATGAGAAAGGCGAGGCAGTACTTTCTCAAGGCTCTGAAAGTATCACCTTCACGCGCTCTGGATTTCGGAGTCAACAGGCTGATACTGAAATCAATGCTTGGCGCTACGGTACTGGGCATCGCCCGCCGCATCAAAAGCAGTCTGTCAAGAGCACCGGCGAGTATACAGTGAATATAGTCATTGCCACGCCGGAATTCCCTACGGACCGGTTTCCATTTACGGGTGTTTACGTTGTCGAGCAAGCGCGGGCGCTTTATCGACAGGGGCATAAGGTTTCAATCCTGTGCGCGCGGCAGATGGAGGGAAGAGGATTAAGGTTTGCCTTTGAAGAAACGAGCTATGGTGATGAGGGATTGCCGGTTATCAAGGTTGAGTATCCGATTATACGCGGCGCTTCCTATATTCCTTGCGTGATCGCGTTGAGGCGCGCCCTCCGAAAGGTGAAGCGATACTTCGAGCCTGATCTGATCCATGCTCACGTTACCTTGCCTGTAGGGTTTGCCGCAGTCGTATGCGGTAAGGTGCTCGGCATTCCGGTAGCCGTAACCGAGCACTGGGGGCCTGTCCGGCAAATATGCGATTCTCGGCTGGGCGAGTGGGGCATGCGATTCGTAACGATTCGCGCCGACAGGATGATCGCCGTGAGCGAGCATTTGAAGCAAGAGATGATTTCAGAGCTGGATACTTCCCGGCCCATCGATGTCATTCCCAACTTGTACGACCCCTTTAAGTTTTACCGCGCCGACAACGGAAGCGAGCCGCAATCTGCCGACATCCTTTTTGTGGGGCGCGGGGGCGACTTGCGAAAGGGGAACGACCTGGTCTTGAAGTCCTTCGCGAGAGCCATGCAGAGAAGCACGATAAAGATGCGACTCGTCATGGTTGGAAGCGGGTTGGAGAAAGAGCTAGCGCCACTTGTCTCAGAACTCGGCATAGCAGGTGACTGCGTGTTTACGGGCGCTCTTCCTCTCGACAGGCTTTCGTCGCTTATGCGGCGGTGCGCATTCCTCGTGGTCGCGAGCCGCTATGAAACATTCAGCCTCGTCCTGGTCGAAGCGATGGCCTGCGGGAAGCCTGTTATTGCTACGCGATGCGGCGGGCCTGAAGGGCTAGTCACATCGGAAACCGGGATGCTCGTCCCTGTTGATGATACTGAAGCAATGGCCGATGCGATGGTAGAGATGTCGCGTGACCTTGCGAGGTACGACGCGCGCTCCATCGCCCGGCATGCCCGCGAGAGCTATGGTGAAGACGTTATAGCGCGACAGTTGACCCGGATGTATGAAGGAGTGATCAACCGCAGCTAGACTTGGCGCATAGAGAAATAAACGCAGAGGCACGCAGAGTAAAATCTCTCTTTTACCTCTGCGGTGAAACTTCTAAAACATAAAATCTGCGGCGGCAAGGTAAGAGTCATGCTCGTTTTAGGGATAAGTGACAGTCACAATTCATCAGCCTGTCTTTATGAAGATGGCCGGGTGGTTGCGGCCATAGGCGAAGAGCGTTTGAGGCGCGTAAAAAACTGGGCCGGTTTCCCCGAGCAGGCCGTGCGAGAATGTCTGCGCATAGCGCGTCGGCAATTGGATGACGTCGATTTCGTAGCGGTGGCGGGCCTCGGCGGGGGGTTCCCGTTCCACGAAAGAGATCAGATCATCTCGATGTTTCGCGACACGAAAA
>DASTET010000306.1:0-3050 GCA_035709445.1 Blastocatellia bacterium
GTAATCGCCCTTCTCGATAAGCTTCTTGAATGCAGCCTGGCCGAAGTGGTGGACGAATACGTCCGCCGCGCAGATCACTCGATACCCCTCGGCTTTCATTCGCTGCGAGTAGTCGTCATCCTCGAACATGCCTATGCCGAACTGCTCGTCGAGAGGCCCTATGGCTTCAAACGTGTCACGCCGAAAGGCGACGCAAAACATCGCCAGCATCTGGATGTCCGCCACCTGCTCGTCGTGCTCCCACGTATGATGGCGGGCGAAATCTTCCATCTCTCCCCATGTAGAATAGGGAACTATTATCTTTGCCTCATTGCCTACGAAGTTCGTCACCGGCCCGACCATCCCAACTTCGGAATGGCGCAGGTGGCGCAGCAGCCGGCTTAGCCAGCCCGGCGGGACGACCGTGTCGTTGTTGAGCAGCACGATGTAGTCCCCTCTCGCGACAGCCAGCCCCTGATTGTTCGCCCCCGCAAACCCGCGATTCTCCTGGTTGAGGATAACCCTTATATTCGGATAACGCGCAGCCATGTACCGCAAATAGACCGGCGTGCCGTCCATCGAGGCGTTGTCTACTACGATGATTTCATAGCTCAAGTACTCGGTGTTGCGGATCAGGCTTTCCAGGCAGAGTTTATTCAACGCCAGGTTATTATAGGTGACGACGATGATACTGGCGGCAGGAGTCACCGAGGTCATCCCCTCAAGGATAGCTTCATAACGCGACTGCCAGGTCTGCTGGCGGGCGAACTCGCGCCTGCGCTCGGCGGCCTCGGGGTCGTCCTCGCTCAAAGCCATATCGAGCTTAACCAGAAAGTCTTCCCGGTCGCTGGCGATGTGAACATAATCGCGGCAGTAATCAAGCTCGGAGAGTGCTACCGAGACGACGGGCTTTCCGCCGCTCAGGTACTCGTACACCTTGACCGGATCGGTCGCCTCGGTGATCGGGTTGATCTTGAAGGGAATGATGCAGGCGTCGAAATGATAAAGGTAAAGCGGCATCAGCTCGTAGGGCTGCTGTCCGAGCAGCCGCACATTCGGGAGGGCGCGCAAAGCCGACACATCCACGTCGAAGACGCCGCCTAGCAGGACAAAAGTGTAATCGGGGCGGCGGCGGGCGATTTCTGTCATCAGCTCCACATCGAACCAGTCGGCGATTGCGCCGTAGTAGCCCACGACCGGGTGCTTCGCATCTGCCAGCATATCATTCGGGTGACAGCGCGAGGCGTAGAAGTCATAGTCTGCGCCGTTGCGAGCCAGCACCATCGGGCGAGAGCAGGGCCGCCACTTCTCGTATAAACGCCGGGCTGTCACTACGAGCAGTTCGCACTCACGCACCAGCCGCTTCTCCATTTCGAGAAGCGGCGGCTTGATGCCCGGGAAGTTCTCCCACTCGTCCATGCAGTCGTAGATGACGCGCCATCCCCAGAGATGCTGCGTCTTGAGAGCAAGCTCGCCCCAGGAAGTGATCATCACATAGCCGATGGCTTCATCAATCATCATCGCCCGTCGCAACTCGGCGAGCGACTCGGTAAGCGCCTCGCAATCGTCGCCTCCGACCACTTCGCCGTAAACGTCGGGCTGACGAAGCGTGGCGAGCTGCACTTCGTAAACGTTCTCTTTTATCCTGGTGACCACATTGCGCGCGTCGGCAGGCTGGAACCGCGAAGGGCTTATGTAAAAGACACGGTGCCCGTTCTCTGCGAACCTCGACATGATCTGCTGCGGGCGCTGGTAGCGGAACTCCCAATCTATGATTGCGAAACAGATCACGTCGGGAAGACGGCGCGACTGTGCCGGCGGCTGCTGGTTGAGGATCATCCCGACCTGCTCTTCGCGCAGGTGCGGAAGCAGCGTGAGCGACTGGTATAAATCCGCGCGCTCCTTATTCTCCTTTGCCGCGTACGTTTGCGCAGGGGCTTCAGCCAGCAATGCCTGCGTTTCGCGTAAAAGCTCGTCGAGCTTCGCCTGAATGGACGGGGGCTCGTCGGCGGGGGGTGAAGCCGGGGCAGGGCTCACCGGCGCGGGCTGCTTCGACGGCTTGAGCCGATTATAGACCGGCAACAGGTAACGGTATTTTATCTTGCCGTAACGGCTCAACAGCCGCCAGCCGAGCGACCCTTTGATCTGGCTCAGCTCACCCTCGACCGCGCGAAGCTGCGCGAGCAGCGTCCGCCTTACCCCCTCTCGGTCGGCGAGCTGCTCGTTCAGCATTTCATTGAGCGACGCGATCTGCCTCGCTTTGTTCTCTAACGATCTGATCTCGTCGCTCAGCCAGGCGATCCCTTCATCGCGCGTCCGTATCACCTGCTCAAGCTGCTCGATCTCCGCTTTCCTGTTTGCGGTAAGAGCGCGGATCGTCTCTCCCTGCTCAAGGACGCGGGATTCGAGCGCCTCGATCCGGGACTGTCTGAGCGCGATTAATTCGTGGATTGTACGCCCCTGCTCCGTGACCCGGTCTTCGAGCGAAGCGATCAGCCGCTCTTTAGCCTGAAGCGACTCCTGCAAGCGGGCATTCGAGTCGGATACTTGCCTGACCTGATCTTCGAGCAAGCTCAGCTCAGCCTTCAGCCAGGATATCCCTTCGTCGCGCGTAGCAATGATCCTATCTTTTTCCGCCAGCTCTTCGGCCTGCCTCTCAATGCGATGAAGCTGTTCGTTGTAATCCGCCTTGATCGACCTGAGCGATTGCGCGAGCGGCTTCGCGTCGAGCTCATCTTCGGCAGTTTCGCTTCGGAAAGCCTCGACCTGTCGTTCGATCTCCAGCATTTCTGTCACCAGGCGAGCGACGACATTGCGAAGCGCAGACAGCTCCTCGGTCGGCGAGGCGGAGACGGCTTGAACCGAAGCTGAGCTTTTATCTGAGGTAAGGGTATCGAGCGCGAGGACTGCCTCCCGGTCTATCCACCCGAGCCGGTTCAGAAGCTGCGCCCAGCGCCGCCTCCAGACTTTGAGGCTGAAATGCGCCGCAGTCTCCGGCCCGGCCTGCTGCAACCGGGCGCGTTCTTCCGGGTCTTCGATCAGGTGGTTGACGGCGGCGGCAAGCTGCTCGG
>DASTET010000307.1:0-3425 GCA_035709445.1 Blastocatellia bacterium
AGTATGCTGAGCGGGATCGTCGACCATACATGCTCGGCTTCTATCGTGCTGATCTGACCGCCGCACTCGACCTCGATCGTGTGAGGCTGTCCGAGCCTCAGCCTGCGCACCGATGTGTTGAGGCGTATCTCGGCTCCGAGCCTGCGCGCCTCGTCCGCAATAGAGCGGCTGATCTGACCGTAACCCCGGCGCGGGTAGAAAAAGCGACCGGCCCCCGGCGCTTTGAAGCCCGGCACGAGGCCGACTACCTTGCGCGCCATCTTTGCAAGCGTCCCGGCTGAGACCCTGCGACGGGCCTGGGTCGCCGATATCTCTTCCGGCGAAAGCCCCCACATCTTTTGAGCGTATGGGAAATAGAAATCGCGGCAGATGGTAGCGCCCAGGTTACGCTCAAGCACCGCCGCGAAGGTATTCCCGCTCGCGCCGTTCGAGCGCGAGACCAGCTTGTAGATCGCGTCGCCCGCCACTCCGAGCCCGAACGATAACGGCAGGTGAAGCAACAGGTCCTGCGGTTTGAGCGGGAAGTGTATCCAGCGCCCCCGCAGCCGTATCCTCCCGTGCCTGGGGCGATCAAGAAGCTCACCGTTGAGAAGCGATTTGATATCGCTGAGAATCTGCGGCTTGCACGAAGGGTGAAGGCGATGGCTGCCGTAATCGACAGGTACCCCCTCAAGCTCGAAGCTGCCGGAATTCCCGCCCACGTCATCGCGCTGCTCTAGGACGACGACATCAGATTTTTCGCTGCGAGCGAGCTGCCACGCGGCCCCAAGCCCTGCGGGGCCTGCGCCAAGGACCGCCACGCGCGTGCGGTGGCCTGCGCGCTCGCTCTGCCGCATTGCAAAAGTATTCTCTTGAAGGGGCCGCTCGCCGCGACCCTCGCCAGCTTGTAAAGACATCAGTGGCTCACTCGATCAAAACACAAACGGGATGAATCGTTTCGTCCGCATGCAGTAGAGGCCGTAGCCGGGGAGCGATTTGACGAGCATCTTCTCTTCAGAGATCGCCTGCATCAACACCACCGGCGCCATCAACAGAACGCCGATGACCAGCCACGAGTTCAGGCTGAGCTGCAATCCTATGAGCAGGAGCAGATCGCCTACATAGATCGGGTGTCTTATGTACCGGTAGAGACCTCTTGTCACCACGGCCTGATGCCTCAGGACCTTCGCGGCCTCGATATCCGACCAGTTGCTCCCAAGCTGTATTCGACTGACGATCGCCATAAGCAGGCCCGCAGTGTAGATCGTTGCGCCGATCACGCGGAGCGTGGTCGCCTGCTCCGCGATTGGCAGCAGGTCAGGCAGAAGGGTCTGCGCCGAGATGCCGAGAAGGATGCCGACCTTTACGGCTTTTACAAACAACAGCCGAGCCGATTGCGGGGCGCGCGCCTGGCTTTTTGCGCCCTCGCGGCGGCGCTTCAAGACTTCCCATACGAGCTTGTGAACGATCAGCCCTGCGAGCAGATAAATTCTCAAGAAGATCATATCGCTCACCTGCCAACAGAGAAGGCTACAGGCTCTTCATCAACCGGCTCGCTCTCCATCTCGAATACATCTTTTGGACGGACGCCGATCACCGCATTGGGGTTGAGCCGCCCGAGCCTCGTCGCTATCGCATCGCCGAGCATGCCTATGAGGACGATCAGGAGCGTGCTCACAAAGGCGAGGAGCGCCGACGCCGAGATGTTCGGGTCGTGAGTCAGGTCGATAATCATTTTGATCACACCGTAAGCGAAGCAAAGGAGCGCCAGCGGCACGAACACCCTCAACGGGCGATAGAGCATCGCCGTTCTGAGAATCAGTATCGCAAAGCTCCCGGCATCCCACGGGACTATCTTCGACCGTCCCCTTCGCTTGCGGTAATCGATCGGGATATAGGTCACGGCGTACTTGTCGGAGTGCATGGCGAGCGTGATCGTAGTCGTGAAGCTGAACTGGTCTGGAAGTATCGGGAAGTACTGCATGGCGACGTCACGCCTGAAGACCCTCAGCCCGCTGTTGAGATCGGGGATCTGCGCGTTCGATACGTAATTGGCGAGCCGTTTGAGCACCCACTTCGCGGGGCGGCGGACGAGCGGTATGTGGACGTTCTGCCCTGTGCGCGCGCCGACGACCATGTCGGCCTGCTCCAGCTCTTCTATCATCTCGGGGAGGTATTGAGCCGGATAGGTGCCGTCGGCATCGATTATGCCGACCTTTTCATAGCTCGCGGCGAGTATGCCTGTTTTGAGCGCGGCCCCGTACCCGCGATTGCTCCGGTGGCGTATCACGCGCGCGCCTGCCGCTTTTGCCGCCCGCGCGGTCGCGTCGGTTGAGCCATCATCTACGACTATTATCTCCGCATTTATGTCGTTCTGCTCGAAGAGCGCCCGCAGCTCTTTGAGCACCGGCCCGATCTGCGGCTCCTCGTTGTAAGCGGGGATGATAATGCTGACCTCTTTCATCATTTTATCCTCTTTGACTTCTCAGGGGGTTAAACCTCTCCGTAAGACGACAGGGTGAGTCTCACTTCCTTGATAGATGCGTGCTATCACGCTTTTGACAGACATAAACTTCGCCGCCGCCCAGCGTGCCCGGGAAGACCTTCACGACCTGGTAGCCTTTCTCTACCTCTTTCCAGATGTCCGGGCAATAAGCCTTCACCTGAATCGGTATCGTATAGACCAGCCAGACCGTATCGTGTTTGTGTTCGATTGCGTCCAGCTCCGCACCTGACTCCGCAACGAGCCAGTGCCGGGCAAAGTAGCGACCATAAGCCCCGCCCGCCAGGCCCACGCTCACAACGGCGTCGCCTTCGCGGCGATTCGTCTCTACGAAATCGCGGGCCCCGGTGAAATCCTGTTTCGGAAGCGCGTAACACCTGGGCACGGTCATAATCGACGCCAGGATCATCAGGGAGGCGAGCGCCACCCCTGCTGCCTGTCCAAGCCCTTCGCGGCCCTGCAACGGCTTGATATTCGCAAAGAGAAGACGCGGGATCACAATCGCCCCGTGGATGACGATCAGCAGCGCGAACCCGATTGAAAAGAAGAAGAATCGCGGCCAGAGATTGTGACCGAGCAGCAGCATCGTCAAGCCCGCGAGCAGCGCGGGCAGCACCATCAACAGAGCGGTCTGCAAATTCTTTCGGGCCATGCTGAGCCAGCCTGCCCCCACCATTGCCGCGCCGCACAGAAGCACCGCGATTCCCGAAAAGCCTATCCTGAGGCTGCGCAGGCTCTCGGCTACCACCCAGAACGGGTTGGTCCATTCCGATTCCACGGATGCTTCGTGCAGCGCCGTCCGCAGGAACTCCGGAAGCGATAAGGCATGCAATTGCAAGGTCAGGGTGACAAATAAGAGCCAGGCGACCACCAGCTTCCAGTGAATCTTTCTTTCACGCGCAACTCTGTACAGGTAGACAAGGCCGTGGGCAGCCGCCACGAA
>DASTET010000308.1:0-4034 GCA_035709445.1 Blastocatellia bacterium
GGGGGCGACGGTCAGTTCAAGCTGACAAATATAGCGCCCGGCAAGTACTGGATGCTCGCAAAGCCGACCCCTGAGCCTGAGATGGCCGGAGATCCGGTCAGACCGGCGATACGGGATGTTAAAGCTAGGAATACCCTCCGCAAAGAGGCCGAGCAGTCAAACCTTCTAGTCGAGCTTAAAGCATGCCAGAAGATTACTGACTACTCGCTTCGCGTCAGGGTTCATTGACAGGATTAACAGGATTGACAAGAAAGTCGGTCCTATCAATCCTGTCCGTTATTCAGGAGTTCGATATGAAGGCTCACATGCGCTTATTGTCGATCACATTTTTTGCGATAACACTCATTCATCAAGGTGTCGCCGCTTCTCCTCTGTCACAGGAGCCTGCCGGGCCAGGAGGCTCGACGGGATCGATTGCTGGCCGGGTGACCGTCAACGGGAAACCGGCTCCCGGCATACTGGTGATTGCGTCGCCATCTGACACTGATCCGGCACAAATGGTGCGAAATATCTTCGGACAGACGACTCTATTTAAAAGCGCGACGGATCAGGATGGCCAATATCGACTCACTGGTATCCCGGAGGGCCGGTATAGCGTGAAGGTCTTCGCCCCCACCCACGTCGAGGATGATCCGGATGAGTCGGACGATACAGGAAGGAGAGTGTCGCTGTCGGAGGGAGAGGCCAGAGAAGCGATCGATTTCAATCTTGAGCCGGGCGCGGTTATCACTGGGACAGTCACCGATTCATCAGGTCGTCCGCTTATAAGAGAATTCCTCACTCTTCACCTAGTCGGAGAATCCGGAAAGAAGGCTCCCCTGTCTATCGATGCCGAAGACGAGTCCATGTTCTACACGGACGACCGGGGCATATATCGCATCTATGGAATCCCTGCTGGCAGGTATTTAGTCACCGTAGGTGAATCGAGTGGGAGAGCAGGGATGAGCCCGTTTTTCAAGCGCCGCATCGCTCAGCGAACTTTTTATCCCGGCGTTACCGAAGAGGGCAAGGCCAAGATTCTGGGTGTCGCGCCGGGAGCGGAATTGACAGGCATCGATATCAGGATGGCGCCGCCCGGAAGGGGCTACGTCGCCTCGGGCCGCGTAATCGAGAGCCAGTCCGGCAAGCCTATATCAAACACGATGGTCTTCTTCAATCGCATAATAAAAGACGCGGACTACGGCACGGATCAGCCCGGAACCACTGCCTCGAATGCCCAGGGTGAATTCCGCTTGGAGAACCTGCAACAGGGGACATACATGGCAGGAGTCTTCTTTACGGGGCAGTCCGAGCACTATGCCGAGAACATCACTTTCGAGGTAAAGAATGCGGACGTCGCCGGGCTTGAGATCAAGCTGCATCGCGGCGGCTCGATAGAAGGCACAGTATCGGTCGATAACTCGACCGACCCCGAGGTAATGGAATCGCTCGCAAGGCTCTTCGTTATGGCGAGGGTCACAGGCGGAGAGAAGCCCGTATTCAATTTCGCGCGCGGGAAGATCAACCCCGACGGCACATTTCGAGTAAGCGGCCTCGCTGCCGGTCGAGTGCAGATCATGGTCGAAGATTATTTCAGCCAGAACCCGCTCAGGTCGAGTCGAGTAGAACGCGACGGGGTAGCGCAGCCGGAGGGCATAACAATCGGCGCGGGCGAACATATATCAGGCGTTCGAATCATACTCGCTCAGGCTTCAAGCAGCATCCGAGGCCAGGTCGTCTTCGAGGGAGGATCATTGCCTGCCGGAACCGATGTGACTGTCTTAGCTCGAAGGTCAGGCGCAGAGAGCATCGAGTTCGGAGGCGGGATGGCCGAAGTCCAGCCGAACGGGAGCTTCGTGATAGAAAAACTGCATCCCGGCGATTACGAGCTGGAGTTTTTTGCGACGCCGAAAAAGGAGACCGATGACTCGACCGCTAGGCCTCCTCTTCATAAGCAAACCGTCACGGTCAACACGACCGGTCCGACAGAGGTAACCATACGAATCAACATCAAAGAGAGGGGCCGCGATTAGCCCGATATCGAGAGTGTGGGAATTCCCATGAATCCTATTCGATACATTCTGGTCTTATTATTATTTACCTGTGCTCTGAGCGCAGTCGCTCAGCAGCCTGCCAGCCAATCAAAAGCGAAGACCGCCTCGCCGGGGGCGATAACGGGTCGTGTTGTCGAAGACGGAGGCCACCCCGTTGCAGGCGCATCGGTCGTAGCGATCCCGGCAAGCATGACGACCAACCAGAATACGATGGCGGCATCCGTCCTACGGCCCGCTACAACCGATGATGACGGAAGGTTCCAGCTCGGCGGTCTTCCGCAGGGAGCCTACAATATTATGGTGATGATGCCGGGTTACGTCACAGCGCCAGACCCGGCCGGCAAGCGGTATATTCGTCCGGGCGATACGGCTAATATAACGATGGTCAGGGGGGGCGTCATAACCGGCAAGGTGACAGGCTCGCAGGGCGAGCCTGTCGTCGGCGCGCGGATTCAGGCGATTCGCATACGAGATATTGAGAATCGCCCGCTCAAACCGGCATTCTCGGCGACTTCATTTCTCACGCTTGCGGTCTCGAATCTGGAGTGGAAGACCGATGATCGCGGTGTCTATCGAATATACGGGCTTGAGCCGGGGGTCTACCATGTGGCCGCAGGCGGTCGCGGTCCCATGCCGAATGCGGCGGCCCCTTATGACAAGGACGCCCCTACATACCACCCGTCAGGCACAGCCGATACGGCGGCGGACGTGACGGTTCGCGCCGGGGAAGAAGCAACAGGCATTGATATACGCTATCGAGCCATGGAAGGCTACGCGATAAGCGGCGCAGTCGATGGCCCGCCTGGATTTCTTCGCGGCGGGATTACGGTGATGCTTGCTCGTAAATCGAGCGGGACCCTTGCAGCGACAACCCTTGTTCTTCCCGGCGCTCAATCGAAAGGCTACATATTCGACGGCGCGGGAGACGGCGACTACTACGTCACGGCATACGCAAGCTCGATGGGTCAGGAGACAGAGATCGCTTCATCGCGGCCTCGTGCTGTTGCGGTCAAGGGCTCGGATGTGACGGGCGCGAACCTCACGCTCGCCCCTCTCGGCGTTATCACCGGACACATTGTCATAGAACCGGCTCAGGGAGCCGGTCTCAAGGAGAAGTGTAAAGAGCAGGCCCCGGCGCGGCTCGATGAGATCGTGATACGCGCCCGCGCCGCCGGAAGCAACAAGACCGAAGGAGTCACATTCTCGATGGTAGAGCTTCTCTTATCGAGCGCGCCGGGCGAGAAGGGCGAGTTTACTATACGCTATACGGACGCGGGACAACACCACATCGATATGGACCTCCCGGCAAGCCCCTGGTACGTGCGGGCGATAACACTTCCCGGCGCTACGGCTGCGACGCGGCAGGATGTCGCTCGCAACGGGATCAATCTGAAGACGGGAGGGCGGATAGAGGGGCTTGTGGTAACGCTTGGCGAGGGCGCGGCCAGTCTTACGGGCAGGGTGGTCCCGGCAAAGGAAGGCGCGGCGTTGCCTTCACGCCTTCGCGTCCATCTCGTGCCCGCCGAGAAGGAGGCTGCCGAAAACACATTGCGATATGCCGAGACTGTAACCGGCAGCGACGGCGCATACGCGTTTCGCAACCTTGAGCCGGGCCGGTACTGGATAGTTGTGCGCGCGATCCCGGATGAGGAATCGCCTGAGGACAACAGACAGCCGCTGGCGTGGGATGCAAGCGCGCGGGCCGGCCTTCGATTCGAAGGCGAGGCTATAAACTCGGCAGTCGAGCTAGAACATTGCCAGCAGCTTGGAGATTTTAGGGTTCGATACGCCCCGCCGCTCACCCGCCCCGCAAAAAGAAGCGGTCAAGGGTAGTAAAGATTTACCGCAGAGGACGCAGAGGCACGCAGAGGGATTGTTTATCCTCTGCGTGCCTCTGCGTCCTCTGCGGTTTAAATACCTGGGAAGCCAGGTTGTAAAAAATTGTCACACAGATTGCTCTTCGCGGCCCGGCTGGATAATACTTTAACGGCTGAAGAAATC
>DASTET010000309.1:0-3627 GCA_035709445.1 Blastocatellia bacterium
CATTGTCTTATTCGTCGCAATCACCGCCGCACGGGGCGATATAAAAGTAACAACCCGCACCACGGTGGCAGGGTCCAGCCTGGAAGGGACCACTTATATCAAAGGGGCGCGTCAACGCATAACTCAAAGCGTCGGCGGGGCCGTTAGCTTCGACACGATATACCAGTGCGACCTCAAACGGATGGTCCAGATCAATGACCGTACGAAGAGATATATAATCACGCCGCTTGAAGAGGGGTCACAATCAGACGCTCCCGATAGACCGCAAACAAAAGAGACTCAGCCTGCGAACACGCGCAAAGGCGGCGTTGTGACTTACACGACCACCGTCACCGATACAGGAGAACGAAAAGATTTCTTCGGGTTCAAAGCCAGGCATATCAAGACCTCTATAGTAGTAGATTCGTCGCCCGACGCCTGCAACTCTTCGAAGATGCGTATGGAGACCGACGGGTGGTATATAGACCTTGAGTATGGCCTCTATTGCTCGTCGGAGAAGGTCCACATACCGCAGACGCCCTCTATGTCCAAACCGGAATGCCGGGATGAGATACGATATAAGACAACGGGCTCGGCAAAGCTCGGCTTTCCGGTATTGCTGACAACGACTATTTTCGCGCAGGACGGGCGCACGACGACCACGACGATGGAGGTCATCGAGCTGTCGGACGCCACGCTCGAAGCCTCCATGTTCGACATACCCGCAGGCTATTCTCAGGCGAAAGATTACCAGGAGCTGATGGGTGTGCCTTCCATAGGATCGGTGCTCGACCGGGCTACGAAGCCGGCCGAGCCGGGGACCGAAGGCGCGGCGACCGTCGCTCAGCCAAAGAGGGAGGGCACTATTCGAGTAGGCGTCGTGGCGATAAACAATAAAACGGATCGAAGCGTGTCGACCGATACAATACGCGGCGCGCTTATCGGCAATATACGCAGCTCGAATATAGATGCGGTCGCGATAGACTCAACCTCTCCCACCGCTATCGAGGAAGAGGCGAAGCAAAAAGGGTGTGATTACATCCTCCACACCGAAATTGCGCAACTGAAGAAATCGGGCAGCAAGGTCGGAGGTCTTCTCGGTCGCGCGACCGGCGTCGGGGTGGCCAATGAGAGGTATGAGGCTCAGCTCGATTTCAGGTTGTTTGCTACAGGCAGCAAGTCGCCGCAACTGACATCATCAAGCAAAGCCAGGGAAGAGGGGCCGGAGAGCGTAAGCCTCTCGGCGGCAGCCGAGCGGGAAGCAAAAGCGGTTCTCTCCGAGCTACAGAAGAAGAGATAGGAAAGTGATAAGAATCAGTATTTCGCTTTGAGCCCGCGAAAGAAGAGAAAGGATATTCGCATAGTCCTTTCTCTTCTTTCGCGGGCTCGTAAACATTAACGCTCAACTGTACGGCAAAGGAGAACGGTTATGAGCGAGATGCGCAGGTCTTTCGATCCGAATATCGATCAGGAAAAACTCCAGAACTTTAAGAGCAGATTGCGCGGGCGCTTGATCCAGCCGGGAGATGAAGGCTATGACGCGGCCCGCACGATATGGAACGCCATGATTGATAAGCACCCTGCGCTGATTGTCCGATGCGCCGGGGTCTCCGACGTCATCGAGTCGGTCAACTTCGCGCGCGACAATGACGTGCAGGTGTCGATACGAGGGGGAGGCCATAATGTCGCAGGAAATGCGCTTGCCGAAGGCGGCCTCGTTATCGACATGTCCGGGATGAAAAGCATACGCGTCGATCCCGCATCGCGAACGGCGCGCGCCGAGCCGGGCCTGACCTGGGCCGAGTTCGATCACGAGACGCAGGCATTCGGGCTTGCAACGACCGGCGGCGTCGTAGGCACAACCGGCGTCGCCGGTCTCACGCTCGGCGGAGGCGTGGGCTGGCTTCATGCCGTGTATGGCCTCACGGCGGACAATCTGCTCTCCGCGGACGTAGTTCTCGCGGACGGCAGCTTTGTAAGGGCCAGCTCCGACGAGAATGAAGACCTGTTCTGGGCGCTGCGCGGCGGAGGCGGTAACTTCGGCGTCGTCACCTCGTTTGAATACAGGCTTCACCCGCTCCAGCAGATGCTCGCAGGCCCGGTCTTTCATCCCGCCGAACGGGCATTCGATGTGCTGCGCTTCTACAGGGATTTCATCGCGACGCTGCCGGATGAGCTGACGGCTTATACGGGCTTTCTGACCGACCCTGAGGGCAACCGTCTCATAGGCATAGTGGTCTGTTACGTGGGAGATATCGAGGAGGGAGAACGCCTGGTCAGACCGGTCCGGGAGTTCGGCCCGCCAGTGGCGGATATGATAGGCCCTATGCCCTACAGAGCGTTGCAGGGTATGTTCGATGCGGCGTTCCCTCCCGGATGGCTGAACTACTGGAAGGGCGGCTTTGTCGAGGAGTTGAGCGACGAGGCGCTCAGGACTATCGCCGAGCACTCGATTGCCCCGCCTTCCCCGACTTCGCTCGTTATGCTTGAGAATTACCACGGAGCCTATAGCCGGGTAGGTCCGGGCGAGACGGCATATAGTCACCGTGACGCTCACTATGACCTGCTCATCCTGGCGAGCTGGGCCGACCCTGCCGAGACGGAGAAGAATGTGCAATGGGCGAGGTCGTTCTTCGAGGCTATGCAGCCGCACTTTGGCGGGAAAGCCTTCCCCAACCTCATGGGCCAGGACGAGATGGCAGACCGGGCGAGAGACGCTTATGGGAAGAGCTATGACAGGCTTGCACAGATCAAGAAGAAATACGATCCGACGAATTTCTTCCGTTTGAATCTGAATGTAAAGCCTTCGTGACCTGTATGCTGAAACCACAGATGAACACAGATAAGAGATTAAGATGATCTGTGTTTATCTGTGTTCATCTGTGGTCGCTTTCTCACGTTGCTCATGACCTCATCGGAAAAGACCAATCAGGCTGTAATCGTCACACACTCATTGCTCATCGGTCTTACGCCGCTCATCCCTGTGCCATTCGTCGATGACCTTGCCAAGAGTTATTTCCAGCAAAGGCTCGTGCGACAACTGGCCGAGGCGCAGGGGCAGACGCTCTCCGCGAAAGCGGTATCGGTTTTGGGCAAAGACCGGGGAGGATGCCTGTCAGGATGTCTGGGCACGATATTTCTCTATCCCATAAAAAAGATCTTTCGAAAGATCTTTTTTATACTGGAATGGCAGCGGGCGATAAACCTCGTGACCCACAGCTACTATCATGGCTATCTGCTGGATATTGCGCTCAGGGAAGGGTGGCTCCTAACCGACGATATAAATACGGCCGAAAGGGTCCGAACCGCCATCGACCGCTCGCGCGAGAAGGCCAACACGCGCTTGCTCAGGGATGTTGTAGTGCGTACATTTCGGAAATCGCGGGGCCTGATCAAGGAGGCTGCGCAGCGGCTCGCCGCAGGCGTAAAGGGCAAGAAGGCTACTGACGAGAATGTGGAGAAAGTGTTGGAGCAGGAGGAGCCACAGACAGAGGCATTGATGCAGGGCGTCGCAAGTGAGCTTCAGAAGGGTATAGCGGATTTGCCTGCCGACCATTTCGAGGGTCTCGCCGAGCGGCTCCGGGCCGAGTACTCGAAGCTGTCTTAAAATGGACAGGATTGATTTAGGAGGAGCAGATAATGCTTGCT
>DASTET010000310.1:0-6518 GCA_035709445.1 Blastocatellia bacterium
GAGCAGCTCGATTATCACAGCTTCGACCTGTCGTGTCTGAGAACAGGAATAATGGCCGGGTCGTTATGCCCTGAGCCGCTAATGCGCAAGGTGATGGAGAAGATGAACCTCACCGAGATGACCATTGCCTACGGGCTGACCGAAGCCTCGCCCGGCATCACGCTGACCCCGCGCTTCGACAGCATAGAGCTGAGGACGCAGACTGTGGGCCGCGTCCTTCCGGAAGTCGAAGTCAAGATCATCGATCCGGCGACGGGCGACCCTTGCCCGCCGGGCAAATCGGGCGAGCTGTGCTGTCGCGGCTACAACGTCATGAAGGGGTATTACAACAACACTAAGGCCACGGCCCAGGCGATAGACGCGGAGGGCTGGCTGCACACCGGCGATCAGGCGATGATGGATGAGGCGGGATATGTCAGGATCACCGGGCGCATAAAAGACCTCATAATTCGAGGCGGCGAGAACATCGCGCCTAAAGAGATCGAAGACGCGCTGAGAAATCACCCGAAGATCGCCGACGTGTACGTCTACGGCGTCCCCGACGAAAAGTACGGCGAGGCGGTGGCCGCCGCCGTCAGGCTGAAGCCGGACGAGACCGCCGCCGAAGAAGAGATTAGAGAGTATTGCGAAGGGCGTATCGCCAGGTTCAAAATCCCACGGCATATACGCTTCGTAGATTCATTTCCTATGACCGCATCGGGCAAGGTCCAGAAATTCAAGCTGAGAGAGATGCACATAGCGCAGAATTCAGAAGCCAGAAGCCAGAAGCCAGAAGGTGGTCGGGGCTGATTCTGATTTCATTCACCTGGCATTAATCGAGAGATGATGCGAAAGATTCTGGCTTCTGGCTTCTGGCTTCTGAATTCCGGCTTCTTCCCTATCAATGCTTGATCTTTTCCCACGCCGTTTGAGGGTCGAAGCCCGGGCTTGTTTGCCGGGTATGACAGGCAGCGCAATCCGTCTTCAGATCGGCGACCTTGCCATAACCTTTAGCCGGGTCCTTTATATGGTCGCCGCCGGGCCCGTGACACGATTCGCAGTGGATGTTTTGAAGCTGCGGCAATGAGCCTGCTTCGCCCGACGCAATCCCATTGTTTCCGCTCGCGTGGCATGCAAGACAGCTTCGATCAAACTCGATCTGCTTGACGACGAGCGAATCGGTAGCGCGAGCGTGACGGCTCGCCGACCACTTTGCATATTGCTCCGTATGGCAGCTTGCGCAGGCTGCCGCGGGCACAGACGCGCGCTTCGCCGCCGCCGCGTTGCCCGCAGGCGCCGTCATCCCGGCAGAGAGCGACCGCGTGGCGGCCAACCAGTCTTTGAGCATCTCCTTTGATGCTCTTCGCGCCTCCTCTTCCGCTATGCGTGCGGCCTCGACCGTCTTTTGCGTCTCTGCGTCATCAGGCACACCCCCGTCGAGAGAGATGAAACGCGCTCTTGTCGAGAATCCTCCCTGGCCGTCGCTGTAGAACCTCAACTCTCCGACCATTCGCGTCTCGTAAGGGGTGAAGAGAATATATGTCTGATTCATTCGAAGAGGAGGTGTGAAGTGCTGTTCATTGGCCCGACTGTTGCCTGAGATTATCGCATCGATTCCCTGAACCCCGCGCGCAAGCCTGACCGAATCGGCTACCGAAAAGTGCGCGAGCACGATCACTATGTCGGCGCTGCGCCTGGCTTCGGGGACGACGAGTTTTGCTGCCTCGACGGGGTCGGTTATCTTGAACCCCGCAGGAGGATCAGCGATCTTTTCTGCAAGGCCGACAACGGCCACCTTGATCGGCTTTGCCGCCGGGCCAGTGACTTCTCTTATCGCGTATTTCGGAAAACTGATTATGTCGGGAGAGACAGGCTCGATGTTTGCGGAGACCAACCGCTTTAGCATCGGAAAAGACTCGGCGCGGCTGACGAATTCGGGTTTCGATCCTGAGCTTGCGATGTAGCGAAGGTCTTGCGCGGACACGTTTGCCACATCGACCGAAGACCTCTCGTAAGCTCTAAGCGTCCACTCGCTTTTGATGGCCGCATCGAAACGAATAGAGCCGTGCGTCGTCCGGTCGTCGGCTAGAAAGAAGCCGCTATCGACGGACAGCGCCGGGACGTCTTTGAATCTCTCTTTAAAAGCTTTTATGTAGCTGACACGCCGTGCCAGTCCGCCCATGCGCGGCTCTTTTCAGCCACAGGGCTCGAGGCTGCCGTGAATGTCGCCGGAGAAATGTACGACGAGACCGGGCCTATCATCGGCCCCTAGCCGCTCGGTCATCGTCGCGCCAACTCCTACGATCTCCGGGCGGTCGCCTGACTTCTGCTCCGCCGGGTATGCGCCGGCCTCTTTCCCGTCAAGCTGCCAGCCCACAAGGACCAGGGCAAGCCCCATTACTACAAGCTTTACTGTTTTGATCCCGCTGTCGTTTCGCATAATCAGGTAAGAAACTCTAATTGATCGAAGCGGCATGCGCAAGCAAACGCGAAGTTCAACAAGGGGTCAAATTAGTGTTGATCGAGGTAAGCACCTGTAGTAGTCTTGCCGCAGGTGAAAGGAAACGCCCCCGTTTCGGTTATCTGCCGGAGCGGGGTTTCGTTTTATGAGGTCAAGTGATGGATACGGAAAAACTGAATCAGTTATTGACCGTCGCCGTGCATAATAAAGCCTCGGATGTGCACATACAGGTCGGGGAGCCACCGCTTCTGCGCATCAACGGCTACCTGGCGCAGGTCAAGTATCACGCGATAGAGCCGGACGAGATGCTTCAGATCGTCAGGACGCTTGCGGGCGAAGACCGTTTCGACAAGCATTTCGAAGGCCAGAACGAGTTCGACGTATCATACGAGGTTCCCGATGTAGGCCGTTTCCGCGTGAACGTCTTTAGGCAGCGAAACAACTATTCGGCCGTGCTGCGCGTGGTGCCGCTCGAAATAAAGACCTTCGAAGAGCTGAACCTGCCGCACGTCATGACGAAGATAGCGAACCTGCGGCGCGGGCTCGTGCTCGCCTCGGGCGCGACGGGCAACGGGAAGTCGACTACGGTCGCAGCGATGATCGAGCACATCAACCGCACGCGCAAGGCGCACATAGTCACCATCGAAGAGCCCATAGAGTTCCTTTTCAAAAACAAAGTGTCTGTGATCTCTCAACGCGAGGTCGGGATCGATACCGACAGCTTCAAATCGGCCATGCGCGCCGCGCTGCGCCAGGACCCGGACGTCATATTCGTGGGCGAGATACGCGACAGCGAGTCCGTCGACATCGCGCTCAAGGCCGCAGAGACCGGACACCTCGTCATATCGACTATCCACACGCCCGACGCGCAGCGGACCATAGGCCGGTTGATAGGCTTCTTCCCCGAAGAGGAGCACGCCACGATACGCACGAGCCTTGCTCACAACCTGATGGCCGTCGTGAGCCTTCGCCTCGTCGTGAGCGGGAACGGAAGCGGGAGGGTCCCCGCCGTCGAAGTGATGCTTGTGACACGCAGCATCGAGGAGTGCATACGAAACCCCGAGAAGACCTCCGAGATTCAGCAGTACATACAGAAGGGGACCGAGATGGGGATGCAGACCTTCGACCAGCACCTTATAGAGCTGTTGCAGTCGGGAAGGATTTCGCTCGAAGCCGCCAAGCTCGCGGCGACCAACCCGGCAGAGATGGAATTGATGCTCACCTACGAATAGGTGAGAAAGTTACCCCGCTGCGCGCCGACCTGCACACAACCGACTTGTCACGGCGCGTCGGCCTGGTGCAATGATCATTATTCCGTTTCTCTCTACCATCGCTATCATAGAAGAAGTGAATAAACGGTCATTTTTTTCTTTTGCAAAACCCACCCTTGCCCCTACCGCCTTTATCCCCTTTGCCCTTGTCTTTCCCGTCTCTATTAGATTGTTTCGAAGCCTCCCTCCTTTTGAGGCTTTCGCGGTAGGCTTTCTCAGCACTGGCAAAATCGTCGGAAATTCTCTTCGCCTGCTCTTCTGGAGATTCCGGCTTCTTTGCATCATCTTCTAGGCTTTTTAAAACCTCATCTATCTTAGCTTGTTGCTGCTCAAGATACTCTTCTCCGATCGGATCATCCAATCTCCCGCCATCAAATAAACGATCTATACCGGGAAGTCCTATTCCAGCACTAGGAGTAAGAGGCTCCAGTCCATTCAGATCGCGCAGGTTTATCGGGTCACCAAGCACATACCCGTACAGGTTGGTATCTCCGCCATCGAACATGATGGGGTCTTTTGCCGTCCAGCGGCCGGTCGCCGGGTCGTAGTCTCGCGCGCCAAACCGCACAAGCCCCGTGTCGCGGTCATACAATCCGCCCGCAAACCCGAACGGCTGGAAGCCCGGATTGGTGTCGAGCGTGACGTTGCCGAACTCGTCGTAGTCGATCCGCTGCGAGACGGCGCCAGTCGCCGCATTCACCACGAGCCGCGGGCTTCCGAGATGGTCGCTGACGATACGATAGGTCACGCCGCCTTTGATCATAAAGTCGGGCACGTTATCGCGGCTCGCATACACGAAGCGGCTCACGATGTTGTTCGCGCCATCGAGCTCGGCGACTATAGTTATCTGGCCGTCGTACAGGAATCCCTGTACGAGCGCGCCGTTGACTTTCTTGCCCACGCGGAGGTCCTGGCCGTCGATGACGTACTCGATCTGCGTGCCGTTCGGCAGCGTCACCGCCACCAGGTTGCCGAGCACGTCATAAACGTACTGTGTTGTCTGTGCGCCCACGCTCTTGCTCAGCAACTCGCCGCTGGCCGTGTAGGCGTAGGTCGTCGAGCCGTACTGCGTCAGCCGGTCTTGATTATCATAAGTTCCATTTGTCACGACGCCGCCGATGCTCGCGCTCGTGCGGTTGCCGTTCTGATCGTACGTGTAGGCGCTGGCCGGGGTCGGCGCGCCGTTCAGCGTCACGCTCGCGAGCCGCCCCGCCGCGTCGTACGTGTAATCGTACGTGGTCGGCGAGCCCAGCACCGTCTCGACCTTCTGCGTTATGCGGCCCAGCTTGTCGTAGGTGTACTGGCAAGCGTAAAGGCCGGTGGCATTGAACGAGGCGCTGTGGTTCATCGCCTCGGCGTAGCCGTTGTAGCTGAGCGTGGTCGTGACGCTGCCGAGCGTCGTCGCGGTGACGAGGCCGTGCTGTGCGTTGCGCGTAAGCGTCATCGCGCCCGCGCCGGTGAGCAGGTCGTCGTTGTCATAAGTGAAGTTGATCGGGCTCGCGCCGTTGACGTTCTGCGCCGTCACACGGAAGTTGTTGTCATAGGTGTACCCTACGCTGCCCGCTACCGTTCCGGCCCAGGTCGCTTGTGTGATCAAAGAGCCGTCGTATATGAACGACAGTCCTTGTCCCCCGGGCGCGCTGATGCTTGTGAGATTGTCTGTCGTCGAATTGTAAGTGTAGTTGTACTGTCCGCCGGGGACGGCAAGTGTCGAAAGCCGTCCCGCGCTGTCGTAGCTGAACGTAAGAGTCTGGCCGCCGGGCCGCGTGACGGTCGTCAACTGACGGTCGAGGTTGAAGGCGTAAGTCGTCTGGCCCGTGCCCGGCACGGCGGGCGGCGTGTAGCTCGACGTCAGGTTGACGGGCGTGTAGTTGAAGACATGCGCGGGACGGCCCGGCGGTGTGATCGAGGTCAGGTTGCCGTTCGCGTCGTAGCCGTAGGCGATGACCCGGCCGCCCGGCAGCGTCTGCTCGGTGACCCGGCCTGCGGCGTCATAGACAAAGCTCGTCACGCGCGTGAGCGGGTCTGTGATCGAGGACAAGAAACCGCCAGCGTTATAGGCGTAGCTGAAGCTGCGCGCCGCGCCGCCCGTGCCATAAACGGCCATTGCCAGGCGTCCCCGCGAATCGTAAGCGAAGCTCGACGGGTCGAGGTCAGCGACCTGGCTCGACGTGATACGGCCCTGTGGGTTGATAGTCGTTGTCGTCTGCCGCCCGGCGGGCGTGGTGAAGGTGAAGGTGCGTGACGCCGCAGCGTAGTTGTTTGTGAAGACGCGTCCGTTAACCGTGTACGTGTCGTTCTGCGCGGTCAGGCTCAACAGGTTATCTGGATCCGACAACGTCGCCGTCCGCGCGAACGTTGAGTTGAAGGCCAGCCCGCCGGGCGTAGTGATGGTGTTGTTGCCGGCCAGCGGCGCCATCAGATTCCAGCGCGGGTCGCCGTTGAGCTTGAGGACAGTCGTCATCCCATCGGGGTATGCGTCGGTGTTCGTCCCGTCCTTGCCTTCGATAGACTGCGTCTGAAGACCTGCCGTGTCGGTGAAGACGCGCCTCAGGTCTTCGGTGGCGAGCGTCTGCACCTGGAAGCTCTCCGTGCGGCTCAATGCCGTGCTTCGGGTCACGGTGTACGAAGTGATTATCGAACCGGAGCGAGTCAGGGTCTGGAAGCCCGTTGCCGGGTCGTCGTCGCGCGTCAAAAGACCTAGGCTGTCGTATAAGAAGCTGTATGCGTTGCCGCGCGGGTCGGTCTCGCCCGTCATCAGCCCGTCGGCGGTGTAGCTGAACTGATAGGTTTGACTAGCCGGGTCG
>DASTET010000311.1:0-7322 GCA_035709445.1 Blastocatellia bacterium
GAATCGGCCTTCGCGAGTCTCTAGATTACGCGTGCGCCTCGCCGCCCTCAAAACCCACTTCGCTCCCGGTAGCGACTGTCTCGCCGTCGGGGGCGGGCTTCTCTTCAGCCGTTTCGCCTGCGGGCATGAGAGTTTGCGGCAGCAGCTCGTCGATCCGTTCGACAAAGATTATCTCAAGATCGCGCAACGCCTCTTCGGGAACATCCTTGAGATCGGGCTCGTTCCGTTTCGGAAGCACGACGCGCTTTATCCCGGCTCGTCGCGCCGCAAGCACTTTGCCCTTGATCCCGCCGACGGGAAAGACCAGTCCGCTCAAGGTTATCTCGCCCGTCATCGCCGTATCGCTGCGAACGGGCCTTCCCGTACAGAGCGAGGCAAGCGCCGAGACTATCGCGACGCCCGCCGACGGCCCATCTTTCGGCGTGGCGCCTGCCGGGACGTGAATGTGAACGCCGTTCTTCTCGAACCTCTCCGTGCAATCGAACCCGAACAGGCTTGAGTGCGACCATAGATAGCTGTGAGCGGCGCGGGCCGACTCCTGCATTACTTCGCCGAGCTGGCCCGTCATTGTCATCCCCTTTGCGCCCGGCAGCATCGTCGCTTCGATGAAGAGCACTTCGCCTCCCATCTCTGTCACTGCAAGCCCCGTGGCGACGCCCGGAGGGAGCGACTGCCGCGCCATCTCGTGGAAGAACATTTCGTGGCCCAGGTACTCTTCCAGGTCTTCAGGCTTTATGGTAAAAACATCGCCCTTGCCCTGCGCGACCTGGAGCGCGACCTTGCGCGCAAGCCGCCCGACCGTCCGCTCAAGCTGGCGCACGCCCGCCTCCCGCGTGTATCGGGCTATGATCGCCTGCAACGCCTCTTCGGTGATATGAAGCTGCTCTTCGCTCAGCCCCGCCTCTTTGATCTGTCGCGGGACAAGATAGCGACGGGCGATGTGCAGCTTCTCTTCCTCGCTGTACCCGGAGAGCCTTATCACCTCCATGCGGTCGCGCAGCGCGGGCGGTATGGGCGTGAGCGTATTTGCCGTCGCGATGAAGAAGACCTTCTATAGATCGAACGGCAGGTCCAGATAATGATCGCGGAACGAGAAGTTCTGCGCCGGGTCGAGTATCTCAAGCAGCGCCGAAGCCGGGTCGCCGCGAAAATCCATTCCGAGCTTGTCGACTTCGTCTAGCATCATCACCGGATTGTTCACGCCTGCGCGGCGCAGCGCCTGAATTATACGGCCCGGCATCGCGCCTATATAGGTGCGACGGTGGCCGCGCAGCTCGGCCTCGTCGCGCATCCCGCCGAGCGACATGCGCTCGAACTTGCGCCCCATCGAGCGGGCGACCGACTGCCCCAGGCTCGTCTTGCCGACGCCCGGCGGCCCGACGAAGCAGAGTATAGGAGCCTTCGTCTTCGGGTTGAGCTTTATAACGGCCAGGTGCTCGAGTATGCGCTCCTTTATGTCGTCGAGATCATAGTGGTCCTCGTCGAGCACCACGCGGGCGTGGTTGAGGTCGAGGTTGTCGTTCGTTCCCACCTTCCACGGCAGATCGAGTATCCATTCAAGGTAGGTGCGAATGACGTGGTAGTCGGGCGCGGCGGCAGGCAGTCGCTCGAGCCGGCGCAGCTCGCGCTCGGCCTCTTTGCGAACGTCTTCCGGAAGGTCTGCCTTCTCGACGCGCTCGCGCAGGAGCGCGGCCTCGGCCTGTTCGGGCTCGGCCTCGCCAAGCTCCTTCTGTATCTGCTTCATCTGCTCGCGCAATATGTAATCGCGCTGCGCCTTGCCCAGCTCCTCCTGCGCCTGGTTGGCTATCTGGCTGCGAATCTCGAGCACCTCGACCTCGCGCGCCAGATAAGAGTGCATTAGGTGGAGCAGCTCGCCTTCGGTGTCGGCTTCGAGCATCGCCTGCTCCTGCGCGACTTCGAGATCGAGCACGGAGCCGAGGAAGTAAGAGAGCCTGACGGCATCCTCCGCGCTGACGATGATGTTGCGTATCTCGGTCGGCACGTTCGGGAGCAGGGTCAGCGCCTTCTGCACGAGCGCATTGATGTTGCGGCGCAGCGCCTCGACCTCAGGAGTCTCTTCGCGCGTCGGCTCGGGCAGTATCTCCACCGTCGCCTTAAAGTAAGGGGTCTGCTCGGTGAAGCCTACGATGCGGAACCGCTCCTGTCCCTGAACGATGAGATGGAGCATCTGCTCGTTTCCGGGGACTCGCATCATACGATTTATGACTACAAGAGTGCCGATCTGGTATAAATTGCTCGCATTAGGCTCCGCGTCATTATCCTCGCGCTGCGCGACGACGCCCAGCAGTTTCTCCTCCGTCGCCAGCGCAGCTTCGGCAGCGCCGAGCGAGAGCGGGCGTCCCACGGAAAGAGGGGAAATGCTCGAGGGAAATATGACCGTGTTTCTCAACGGCAGAATCGGTAGTTCCAGTGTTCTATTTGCTGTCATCAGTTTTTCCTCAAAGAACAGGAGTCAGCAGCGGAAAGGGATCGAGTCAAGGTCTCCCTTCAGGCTTCAGGCTTCCTGCTTCTACCCGGTACAATCAATGTGCAGTATGAACCAGCCATCCCTGCACTCACTGCGAATATCGGCCTGCGAAAGGTCGCATGGTATCTTCAATACTCGCTCGAAACGACTGTAGGTGATCTCAAGCTGGTAATAGCTCCACCCTTCGCTTATTACCGAATCGCGCCGCACGCCGCGCACGATGAGCTGATTGTTGTTCGCTATCAATATCTGCACATCGTCGGGCGTGACGCCCGCAAGGTCGAATTTTATCTTCCACCCTTCGGGGCAGCGGTACACATCTACAGAAGGCTGCCACAGCGGGCCGCTCGTTCGGCGATACTGTGTCTCGCTTGTGATGCGCTCGATGAAAATCCTTTTGTTTCTTGCCATCTTTATCCACCCGTTTTAGAGTCTGGCGAGTCTGGCGCGTCCAGCGAGTCGTAGTAATCAGCACCTCGCTTTATCAGGACTCGCTAGACTCGCGACTCGCCAGACTCTTTAGAATCGGAGCACTGCGCCAACTCCATGCTCGGCGAGCTTTTCTGCCGCCGCGCCTGAAACCATATAGACCTTGCCCCCCTGCTCGATCACCCGATGCGAAGCGCGGTTGATCAGGTCGGGGGCGGGCTCCATCTGGCCGCCGCAGAATGAGCAGCGGTCGCCGTCCTCGGCTACGAGGACATGACAGGACGAGCACTGTTTACCTTGCATGTGGAAGTCCTTTGCGACCACAAGGAAGTAGATGCGGCCCTCCTGAAGCGCCCGAAGCGTATCGGCTATTTTGAGCACCGCGCGGTCGCCCTTGTGCGCCGAGGTGATCATTGAATCTACGAGCCGGGACTCTTCTTCCTGCTCGACCTTCCCCTGCACGGCGCGGACCTCGCCGAGCAGCCTCTCATAGCTCGCATCTACGGGCGCCGAGATCGTCCCCATTATCATCTGCTCCAACCGCTTGGGCAGGTCGCTTACGAAAATAGTGGTGGCCTCTACGGGTCCGCCTATCACGATCTTCGTGATCTTCATACGGTCGACGATTGCGGCAAGCTCATCCGACACCCGGCGTGCATGCCATTTTATGTGCTTGTTATGATCGCGGTCCATCTGCCCCTGCGACCATATGTGATCGGTGCCCGTGGTAGCGTGTTTGTTCGGGACATCGGAAAGGATCTCCGCCTGCTGTTCGATGCCGATGGCGTCGACAGTAAGTATCCTGGCGTGCTGTTTATCTATGAGTACTACGGCGAACCGGTCGTGCTCTTCGAGCACCTCAAGCAGCGGACGCACCCACGGGTTCGGAGACCAGCGCACTTCGGTCGGGACCTCTATCTGAAGGTCGCGCTGCCACCAGAAGTCCTGCTTCGAATCGCTGAAGACTACAAGCCCCTTCCCCTTCGGGGTGTAGTCCTTGAGAAATCGCAGGACTCGCTGGCACTCGGCTTCGAATCTCTGCTTGTGATTATCGCCGGCCGAGTTCTTATCGGCCATCTGCCGAAACAGGTTCTCGACCGCCGTTTCAAAACCGCGATTGAGGTTCGCGGCATTCGACTGGTCCACGTTGACGTACAGACTGATGATGAGAGAATCAGGGCCAGACTGATACTGCTGCAACTGGCGTATATCATCATATGAGATCATGCCCATCCTCCTTGTTCAGTTCAGAGCGGCTTGGCCGCCCCCGTCCGCCGGGGCTTGCGCCTGAGCCGATTGAGTTCCGCTTTGTTCTTCCGGGAATAGCTCTTCCAGCTTTACAGGTCTTCCTTCATAGAGGTAAGCGTCCGGATCGTTATCAGAGAGAAGAAGAAACCTGGTCGTCCCCGCATCTGAAAGCCCGCTCTTTATCCGCCTTATCAACGAACGGTCCAGCCGAGCCGGTAAGAAGATTATAAGCTCAGGATTGCGCGCTTTATACCGCGCGACCTCGTCTTTGCTCGACCAGACAGGTATCACGAGATTGCCGTTTACCTGCTCTGCGAAGATGTCACCGTTTGCTCGCCGCATAACGTATAGTTCGCCCATACCGTGTCGGACCTCCGTTATTCGGTTATCAAAGCTCGGTACGCCTATCATAACACAACCACTCCTCTCGCCGAATGAAGTGCCGCCCCCGACCAGATTTCTGCGAACCGGAGGCGGCACGGCTCTCGACGCCCGCTTTAGCGAACCGCTTCGGCTGCGAGCGGCTCGGATGAAAACCGGATAGCGCCGTTTTCAACCTGAGCCCGGACGCTGGAGCTGTCTTTAACATCGCCCTTCAGAATCAGCCGCGACAGCGGGGTCTCTATTTCCCGCTGTATGGCCCGCTTGAGCGGGCGCGCGCCATAGACCGGATCATATCCCGCCTGCGCGAGATGGGTCTTCGCCTCATCCGTAAGCTCGAGCGTGATCCTTCGCTCCGCAAGGCGCGCGCGCAGTCGCTCCATCTGGATATCGACTATCTTCTTCAAGTCCTCTTCCGTGAGCGCGTGGAAGACTATTGTCTCGTCGACGCGGTTGAGAAACTCGGGGCGGAAGTGGTGGCGCAGCGCGTCCATCACGCTCTCCTTCATGCTCTCGTACTGGTCGCCTTCGAGCTGGCCGCGGTATTCGAGTATGAGGTGGCTGCCGACGTTCGACGTCATGATGATTATCGTGTTCTTGAAATTCACCACTCGCCCCTGCCCGTCCGTAAGCCTGCCGTCGTCGAGTATCTGAAGCAGCACGTTGAAGACGTCGCTGTGCGCTTTCTCTATCTCGTCAAAGAGCACGACCGAATAGGGGCGCCTGCGGACGGCTTCCGTAAGCTGGCCGCCCTCCTCGTAACCTACATACCCCGGAGGCGCGCCTATCAGCCGCGCGACCGTGTGCTTCTCCTGATATTCGGACATATCGATTCGAATCATCGCGTGCTCATCATCGAAGAGGAATTCGGCGAGCGCGCGGGCAAGCTCGGTCTTTCCGACCCCGGTCGGGCCGAGAAAGATGAACGAGCCTATTGGCCGGTTCGGGTCCTTCAGCCCCGACCGCGCGCGTATGACCGCATCGCTTACGGCGCCGACGGCCTCATCCTGCCCGACGACGCGCCTGTGCAGGTGCTCTTCGAGCGAGAGCAGTTTTTGAAGCTCGCCTTCGAGCAGCTTCGAGACCGGTATGTTCGTCCAGCGGCTTACGACCTCTGCGATGTCTTCCTCATCCACCTCCTCCTTCAGCAGCCGCCCGCGAGCGTGCTGCTGGTCGAGCGCGTCTTCCTGCTCGCGCAACTGCTTTTCGAGCTGCGTGAGCGTGCCGTACCTCAGCTCTGCCGCGCGGTTGAGATCATACTCGCGCTCGGCCTGCTCTATGGCGACTTTGGTCTGCTCTATCTGCTCGCGCACGCTGCGTATCTTCTGAACGGCCTCCTTCTCGGTCTGCCACTGCGCCTTGAGCTGATCGGCGTTCGCGCGGAGGTTGGCAAGCTCTTTTTCGAGCCGTTCGAGCCGCTCGCGCGAAGCCGCGTCTGTCTCTTTCCTGAGCGCCTCGCGCTCGATCTCAAGCTGCATCACGCGGCGCAGTATCTCGTCAAGCTCGCCGGGCATCGAATCGATCTCGGTGCGGAGCTTTGCCGCCGCCTCATCGACGAGGTCTATCGCCTTGTCGGGAAGAAAGCGGTCGGAGATGTACCTGTGCGAGAGGACCGCCGCCGACACGAGGGCCGAGTCCTTTATGCGGACGCCGTGATGGACCTCATACCGCTCTTTGAGCCCGCGAAGTATAGAGATAGTGTCTTCGACCGTCGGCTGATCGACGAGAACGGGCTGGAAACGCCTTTCGAGCGCCGCATCTTTTTCGACGTGCTTGCGATACTCATCGAGGGTGGTAGCGCCGATGCAGTGAAGCTCGCCGCGCGAAAGCATCGGCTTGAGCAGGTTCGAAGCGTCCATCGCGCCTTCCGCCGCGCCTGCGCCGACGATGGTGTGCATCTCGTCTATGAAGAGGATGACCTCGCCCTCGGAAGCCTGTATCTCTTTGAGCACTGCCTTGAGCCGTTCTTCAAACTCGCCGCGATACTTGGCGCCTGCGACAAGCGCGCCCATATCGAGCGCGACGATGCGGCGGTTCTTCAGGCTTTCGGGCACGTCGCCGCGAATGATGCGCTGGGCCAGCCCTTCGACTATGGCGGTCTTTCCCACACCGGGCTCGCCTATGAGCACGGGGTTGTTCTTCGTTCGCCGCGAAAGCACCTGGACGACGCGGCGAATCTCGTCGTCGCGCCCGATCACGGGATCGAGCTTTCCCTGCGAGGCCATCTTCGTTAGATCGCGCCCGTAACGTTCGAGCGCTTCGTAGGTGGCCTCGGGGTTCTGCGACGTGACGCGCTGGTGGCCTCGCACCTGGACGAGCGACTGCTGTATCCGGGCGCGGGTCGCCCCGGCGGTCTTGAGCGCGCGCGACGCGGGGCCGCCTTCGTCTATGATGGCAAGCAGCAGGTGCTCTACGCTTATGTAATCGTCTTTGAGTTTCTTCGCCTCGTCCTCGGCAGCCACAAAGACCTTGTTCAAGCGCGCGGTGATATATACCTGGTCGGGCGGCCCCGACGGACCGGAAACCTTGGGCATCTTGTTTATCTCATGCTCGACGGCCTGCCTTAGCGGATCGACCTGGACTCCCGCCTTTGTGAGCACCGACGGCACAAGCCCGCCCTGTTGTTCGAGCAAGGCGAGCATCAGGTGCTCGACCTCTATCTGCTGATTGGAGTATCGGGTGGCGAGCGTCTGAGCCTCCCGCACCGCTTCCTGAGCCTTCTCTGTAAAACGATTGATATCCATCTGCTACCTTCCCCTGTTCAAACTATGAATGC
>DASTET010000312.1:0-2811 GCA_035709445.1 Blastocatellia bacterium
GCAGGGGAGCAGACCACGGACCAGAGCGAGATCGGGCTCTACTTTGCAAAGACGCCTCCCGGCAAGCAGGTGCGCGAGGTGGCCATCACAAATCCTGATGCAATCATCCCGGCAGGCGCGAAGCTGCACCGCGTCGAAACCGTTTTTACCACAGGAGAGGACATGGAAGCCGTGGCGATTCGCCCGCGCTCGCACCCTCTCATCATCTCGCTTCAGGCCACGGCGCACCGGCCCGACGGCACCCGCGAGGTGCTGGTCTGGACTCGCGGATACCGCTATGACTGGCAGCAGACTTATCACTTCAAACGAGCGGTCGCGATTCCCAAAGGGTCGCGCGTCGAAGTCATAGCCTATTTCGATAACTCGGAAGAGAACCGAAATAACCCCCACACCCCGCCGAAGCAAGCGCGCTGGGCCGATATCACGCCGGACCCGCTCTGCGCGCTGTGGGTCGCTACTGCTCGGCAGGCGCCGCAGATGAACGCAGACGGACACAGGTGAGAGCGGAGAATTATCTGTGTCCATCTGTGTTCATCTGTGGTTACTCTAAAAGTGCAAAAGCAGATCGTCGAGATTTCGGATACGCAGGCAGTCTGCCGACGGGTTCAGCTCGAAGGGATCGAACAGTATGGGGAGAAGGCCCGCCTTGCGCGCGCATACCATGTCGTTATGGTAGAGGTCGCCTATGTATGCGGCCTCGTGCGGGGATATGCGGGCGCGTTCGAGCGCGAACCTGAAGATGGCCGGGTCCGGTTTTTCCACGCCGACAATAAACGAATCGATGAAGAAGTCGAAATAGCGGTCGAGCGCCGCCTGTTTGAAGGCCCTCTCTATCCGCCCATCGCTGTTAGAGACCACAGCGAGCAAGTAGCCGCGCTCTTTCAATCGTTCGAGGACAGAGGCTGCACTCTCGCCCGCTATGCGCCAGAGCATCTCCTCGCGCGCAAGCCGCAGCACCGATTCGACGGCTGATGCGAGGCTGGTTTCGGGGATGCCGATTTCCGGGAGCAGCATCGAATAGAACTGGCGCTTGAGGTTCTCGGTAGTGCCGAGCCCCGCCGCCACCATTTCTGCCACCCGCGTCATCGCCCGCCCCTGGGCCAGCGAGAAGCCATCGAGCGCCAGCTCTATGCCAAGCTCTTCGGCTACGAGGCCTGCGATCCGCGCCGAATCGAGATGGATCAGAGTGCCGCCCGCATCGAAAAAGATCGCCTTTACTGCACTCAGGTCGTTCTTCAATAGGATCACCTTCGCGTCGTCGTCAATTGCACGAGGCTTCTCTTCGCAGAAGCCAGGCCCATCTCCGCGCGCCAGAGACAATCGGCGACCCCGAGCGGGCCGTCCATCGTCCCGTCATAGTCGCGGCACATCTGAGGTCGCGTCTCATAGACGCCGCAGATATACTGCGTTTTGCCGTCCCCGGACTTCTTCTCTTGAAGCGCGCCGCAACGCTGCGGGATCGTGAAGTAATACTCCACGTGACCGCGCTTGCGAACGTAATCGATCTTCAGCCCATGAAGCTCCATCCAGTAGATCTCATCGCGCGCTTCTTCGTCGACTTCGCCGCCGAAAAATGTCATCGACATGCAGCACTTGCCGCACTCAAGACACAGCTCGGATTTTCGTTTTGCAGAGAGTCGCTTTTTCATCTCGATATCTTTTGCCGCAGACCGACGCAGATGAACGCATCGGTCTGCGGCTTTATGAGGGTTATGCCGTGTGTGAGATGGTCTGCTCCGAACCGAGCGCGGCCTGCGCCGCCGCTAGCCTCGCGATAGGAACCCGGTAGGGCGAGCAGGACACGTAATTGAGCCCGACCCGATGACAGAAGCCCACTGAAGTCGGCTCTCCGCCATGCTCGCCGCATATGCCCACTTTCAGGTTAGCGCGAGTCGACCGCCCTCGCTCGGTCCCTATCCGCACGAGCTGGCCGACGCCCTCCTGATCGAGAACCTGAAACGGATCGCTCTTGAACACGCGGTTCTCGATGTAGAAAGGCAGGAACTTGCCCGAATCGTCGCGCGAGATGCCGTAGGTGGTCTGCGTCAGATCGTTTGTGCCGAACGAGAAGAACTCTGCGACTTCGGCGATCCTGTCTGCGGTAAGCGCCGCGCGCGGAAGCTCGATCATCGTCCCGACCAGATAATCGATCTTCTGCCCGGTCTCTTCGCTCACCTCCTGAGCGACGCGACGGACTACGTCGGCCTGCAACCTCAATTCGGTCACGTCGCTCACGAGCGGGATCATGATCTCAGGCAGCACCTTTATGCCGCGCTTCTGCACGCGGGCGGCGGCTTCGAATATAGCGCGGGCCTGCATCTCGGTTATCTCAGGGAAGACCACACCAAGCCGGCAGCCCCTGTGCCCGAGCATAGGGTTTGCTTCGTGAAGCGATTGAACGCGAGTCCACAGGTGTTGCGCTTTCACCTTGAGCTTTCGCGCGAGCTTTCGCGTCTCCTCTTCGTCGTGCGGCAGGAACTCGTGAAGCGGAGGATCGAGCGTGCGGATGGTGACCGGGAGCCCGTCCATCGCCTGGAATATACCCTCGAAGTCCTTGCGCTGGAGCTTGAGCAACTCCGCAAGCGCCCCTTTGTACATGCGCTTTGGCTCCTCGATCTCTTTCTTCAGTTGTCGCCGGTGGTTGATAAGCTCCTGGCGTTTCTTTGGCGAGGTGGCCCGGCTGGCTTCGCTCTCTACTGCGGCCAGCTCGGATTCGAGCCGCTTGTAATCGAGCGAGCCGAGTATCATCTGACGGACGGAGTCTATGCGGTTCCCCTCGAAGAACATGTGCTCGGTCCGGCACAGGCCGAT
>DASTET010000313.1:0-3312 GCA_035709445.1 Blastocatellia bacterium
AACACCAGAGGCAACGCCGCCGACGGCCTGTTTATAAAGATACGCAACTACGGCGAGTTCAGAGATCTTCCGCCTCCCCCTCCGCCGAGCCCGGCCCCCACCGCGGTCGCCGCCCGCCAGCGCGAGCCGGTCCGTCGCGTCGCTCCCGAATACCCGGAGAGCGCCAGAATGACCGGCGTGTCAGGAGAGGTTATCGTCGAAGTGACGATAACCAGGAAAGGCAAGATCAAAACGGCGCGGGCTATCTCCGGGCCGCTGCTGCTCAGAAACGCGGCCATCACAGCCGCGCGCCTCTGGCGATTCAATCCCATAGAAGATGAAGATGTGGGGGAGACGCTGAGCACATACCGAATCAAATTCAACTTCACCAGGCCCGATAATACCGAAAGCCCCGCTCTCCAGTTCGGCGCGGGCGGGAACAGGCGGCGCAATTAAAGAGCCCTTCAAAAGAGAGGAAGCTTGATACGCAAACTGGCGATGCTCCTGTTACTGGCGGCCTTGATCGGATTCGCAGTCTATAGCGAGATACGCCAGAGGACCAGGACCTCCGCAGAGAATAATAGCGATCCGGTGATAGAGAAAAAGAAGCCGGAAACGGACGCCGCGCAGAAGACCGGACCGGCGGGCGCGCTGAGAAAGATCGATATTGATTTATTGAGCGAGGCGGGCTGGGGGCATACAGAAAAAGTCAGGGACCTGCTCGCATCCGGCGCCGAGATAAACGCCAGGGACATCAACGGCGATACCCCTTTGATCGTCGCCGCCTTTCTCGGTTTTAACGAAACCGTCAAACTCCTGCTCGAAAAAGGGGCCGACGTCAATGCGACGAACAACCTCGGCAGCACGGCATTGATAGAAGCGGCGACTATGAACAAACCCGAGACCGTCGAGCTGCTGCTTTCAAACGGAGCCGACGTGAATATCAAAAATCTGGTGGGACTCACAGCCCTCGACGCCGCGATAAAAGAGAACCATAAGGATATGGTCAGCCTCCTCAGGACGGGCGTGGCTAAAAAGCCGGCCCAGAATGCTTCCTATATGGCATATGACGCGGGGCTACAGCAGGCGGCCATAGAGGGTGATACGGGTAAGATACGCAGCCTGCTTGCCAGCGGCGCCAATGTGAACGCGAGAAATAAAGACGGCTGGACGGCCCTTATGCACGCATCCTTCCAGGGCAACACCGCCGCCGCCGAGCTGTTGCTGGCCAGCAGCGCAGACCCGAACCAGGCAGATTCCAAGTACGGGCGCACGGCGCTTATACTTGCAACCCGGCAAGGTCATACAGGCGTCGTGCAGGCTTTGCTTAAAGGGGGAGCCGATCCCAACGCCAAAGACAAAGCGGGCGAGACCCCCATGTCTATAGTGCAGCAGACGGGCAATCGCCATATAGGATTGTTGCTCAAACAGGCGGGGGCCAAAGCGCCCGCTTATAATCAGATTCTCACGAACCCTTAAGCGAACGGCTGAGGGCGTGTTTGTAACGCCCTCAGTCGAAGATCAACCGCAAGTACCGATTGATAAAAGTGAAGGTTGGCCTGTTATGTTGATTCCCCGATCAATAAAGAGGAGCATGGTTGCCCCACTCTTTTTTCTGGTTTTTCTCCTGACCTCGTGGAGCACTCCCTTTGCCGGGAGCGGTTTGACTACGGGCGCGAGCAGCCGAAACGCGGAAGCTGGCGCCGATGCGAGCCCCGATGTTTTGAATCTGAGCTTCGGATCGACGGTGGCTCAACTGGTCCCTCCCGTGTCGGACGGCTTCGATTTCCCTGTCGGCACGCATGGCGGCTTCGGGCTCTGCCCGGACGATAAGGGCTCCGTGTCCTGCTACTGGCTGTGCAGGGGCTTTCAGGATAATGTGAATATTTTCTGCCAAAAGACGGGCTACGGCGATCATCTGGGAGAGGACTGGAATCGCGGGGCGACCGATCCCGACGATTTTGGCGACACGATCTATGCCGTCTCTCACGGCGAGGTGATATTTGCGCAGGCCGATGTCCCTATTGCGAATTCGACTCGTAACTGGGGCAAAGTGATTATCATTCGTCACACGCTGCCTGACGGGACACAGGTAGAATCCCAGTACGCACATCTCAAGGACATGCTGGTCGGCGTGGGGGCCATTGTGAATCGCGGTCAGCCGATAGCGACCATAGGCGATGGCGATGGCCGATGGGGAAGCCATCTGCACTTCGAGATAAGATATTCGAACTGTCCGTTTTGGGGAAGCGCGGGGCCTGCCTGGAGCACGAACGCAACGGGCTGGGCGCATCCGTCCAACTTTATTAACTCTCACCGGACGCTCAACTGCGGCTTCGCGGTCGGCGAAGGAACATCGGGCGCTGAGATGACCGCCTTTCAGAATGCCTTTAGCGCTGCGGGCGGGCAGGCAACGCTCGGCTGCGCCGTCGGCCCGGTCGATACTAATGGCTTCACTTCCTTTAATGGCACGACCGGCCACACCCAGCCTTTCGCCAGCGGCCAGATTCACTACCTGACCGATGGCAGCAACGCAGGTCAGGCATTCGGAGTGCAGGCCCCGCTCGACTCAAAATGGAGCTCTCTCGGATTGAACAGCAATAACCCGCTCGGGTTTGCCACGGGGAACAGGGTCTTTCAGCTTTCGACCTGTTTTGGCACCCGCAGAATATCCCAGCAATTTGAGGGTGGCTCGCTTGAGCATCACCTCACCGGAGCGCACGCCGAGAATACCTATGCAGTTCACGGGGCGATTTACGCGAAGTGGTCGCAACTGGGCTTCGCGGCCTGCCCGCTCGGGATGCCGGTCAGCGATGTGAATGAAGCGCCCGCCTCAGGCGCAACGGGGAGCGCGGGCTCGGTGAGCGAATTTCAGGGCGGCCATATCTACTGGCTTGCAAACGCCGCAGAGGCCTATGCGGTTCACGGTCCGATTGGCGCGCTTTACACTCAGATGGGAGGCCCCGCGAGCTGGCTCGGTTTTCCGATATCGGATGAATACAATAACGGGAACCCGCGAGTCGATTTTGAAGGGGGCTATATAACGACCACGGACGGGATAAACTATCAGGCGTTCCCCACCGGACAGCCGGCGGGCGCCGACCTTTCGATCACAATAGACGATTCGCCCGATCCCGTAGTGCAGGGAGAGAACCTGACCTACACTGTGACCGTGACAAACAACGGGCCGAACGCGGCCACAAATGTGACCTTGAATAATGTGCTGCCTTCAAGTACCACCTTCGTCTCGGCTATACCGAGCCAGGGCACGTGCACAGGGACAAGCACAGTAAACTGCAACTTTGGGAACGTGGCGAACGGCGCGTTCGCAAC
>DASTET010000314.1:0-3971 GCA_035709445.1 Blastocatellia bacterium
GCCGTCAGCAACAGCAGCTCGAACAGCGTATGCGCTCGCAGATGCAGCAGCAGGGCGGCGGCGGAGGCGGCGGGTCGCAGCGACAACAACAGGAGATGATCGACGAAGCTCGCCGCATGGCCCGCGAGCTTGAGCGGCTGTCGCGCGAACGCCGGGACCCGAAGCTCGCCGAGACTGCTCGCCAGATGCAACAGGCGGCAGACGAGATGCAGCGGGCGCAGGCGGCTTCGTCAAATCCCTCGGAAGCGAACGCGCAGACTCGCCGCGCACTCGACCGGCTGGAACAGGCTCGTCGCTCGCTCGATACTTCCAGGTCTGCCGGAGGTCAGCAGAGCCTTCAAAGGCTTCGCCAGCAGGCCGAAGAAGCAAAGAAACGGCAGGAAGAGATAACACGCCGCGTCGATGAGCTTGCGCGATCAGGCCAGTCGGGCGGTCAGGCGGGCGCAAACAGTGAGGAGAAAAAACAGGAGCTGGCCGAACGCAAACAGACCCTCGCCGATCAGGTGTCGGGCCTCGAACGCGATCTCGAACAGACTGCGCGCGGTCTTGGCTCCGACAAACAGCAGGCGAGCGATAAGCTCCGCGAGGCTTCAGGGGCCATTCGCCGCAACCGCGTGCCGGATCGTATTCGTCAGAATAACCAGTTGATCGAAAACGGCTGGTACGACCAGGCCCGCGAGCGCGAGCGGATCATTCAATCCAACCTCGACGAAGTGCTCAAGAATATTCAGGCAGCCGAGGGCAGCGCCAACCGGCGCGCTCAGGGCGACAGCCTTGAAGATTCGCTCAATCGCGCCCGCGAGCTTGCAGATAACCTCGAATCCCTGCGCCGTCGGGCCGAAAGTGAAGGCAATCAAGGTCAACAGCAGGGCGAGCAGCAAAGCCAGCAAGGACAGCAAGGCGGACAGCCGGGCGAGCAGCAGGCCCAGTCTAACCAGCAGCAACAGGGCGGCCGGCAGCAGGGTCAAAGCGGACAACAACAAGGTCAGCAGCAAGGTCAACAGGGCCAGCAGTCGCGTAATCAAGGCCGACAGCAAGGCCAGCAAGGAAAGCAAGGCCAGCAAGGACAACAGGGGCAGCAAGGACAACAGCAGGGTCAGCAGCAGGGCCAACAGGGTCAGCAGGGCCAGCAACAGGGCGGTCAACAGGCGGGCGGACAACAACAAGGTCAGCAACAGGGTGGCCGACAGACCGGCCAGTCTGCATACAGCAGCGCGCCCGAACAGTTTGCGGCAGGCGGCGGCCCGCCTCGCGGCGGTGATCGACAGCTCGAAAGCGAGATTCGAGAGCGCATAAGGGAGGCCGAGGAGCTTCGCCGCCAGCTCGGACGTAACAGCGACATCGCCCGCGAGCTGAATCAGGTGATCGAGCAACTGCGTCGCATCAACCCGAATATATTTAATGACCCGGCGCAGCTCGCCTTGCTCAAGAATGAGGTCATAGACCCGCTGCGCCAGATCGAGCTTGAGCTTGCGCGAAAGCTAC
The DNA here is from genome assembly GCA_035709445.1 of Blastocatellia bacterium. Taxonomy (GTDB): domain Bacteria; phylum Acidobacteriota; class Blastocatellia; order UBA7656; family UBA7656; genus DASTET01. Next base: position 1,486 of record DASTET010000314.1, read on the forward strand.
AGGCAAAACTCGGCAACAACGGGCCGGGCGCGCTCAGCGACGGCGATGCTCCGGACCGATACCGCAAGATGATCGAAGATTATTACCGCCGCCTCTCCGTGCGATCGCCGGAGGCGCGGCCCTGATGTCACGACAGGTTCTTAATTTCGTTGGTAATTCGGTTGGGTGAGAGGTGTGGATTATGAGTAAAGCGGGGAGACTAATCGAGTCCGATGATCAAAGGCCTTCCCTGATTAAGCGTTATGCTATAACAAGCCTGTTGACCGCCTTCCTGATGAGCGCAGGGGCGATACACGTCGAGCTTGCGAGTAAAGACCACAGGTCTTTTGCAGCGCTCTCGGCTAAGCTTTCCGAGCCGGGAGGCTATTTCGATTCCGACAACTTGATATCGAACGAGACCTCGTACCTGCACGTCCTCGGCAAGCTGCGCGAGATAGGCGTGTCGGGCGGCGTATATCTAGGAGTGGGGCCGGACCAGAGCTTTTCATATATAGCAAAGATACGCCCCCGAATGGCGATCATGATCGACATCAGGCGGGACAACCTGCTCCAGCACCTCATGTACAAAGCGCTGTTTGCTCGGTCGCGCAGCAGAATCGAGTACCTTTGCCTGCTGTTTGGGAAGCCCTTTCCGAAGTCTAAAGGGTGGGAGCAGAAAACGGTCAAGGAGCTTTCCGAGTACATAGACGGCACAAGCTCGGATCCCAAGCTTTTTGAGAAGACGGTTGCGCAGATTCGCCGCGACGTCTCGAAGTTTGGGATACCCCTCTCGAATTCCGACTATGAGACCATGGCGAGCGTTCACAGAGCGTTCTATAGCGCAGGGCTCGACATAAGGTATTCGAGCCATCATCGCCCGCCGCGCTCGATATACCCGACCTATCGCGATCTGCTGCTCGAGCACGATCTGAGCGGGAACATGCAGAATTATTTCAACAGTGAGGACGATTTTCAGTTCATAAAGAAGCTTCAGGATCAGGACCTGGTCGTTCCCGTCACCGGCGATCTTTCCGGCCCGCAGTCCCTGAAAGCGATCGGCAAGTATATCGATGAGCTTAAAGAGCGGGTCTCAGCTTTTTACGTCTCGAATGTCGAGTTTTATCTTGCGCGCCAGGGCACCTACGATAAATTCATCGAGAATATCAAGACGCTCCCGATAGACAATCGAAGCGTCATCATACGGAGCTACTTCAACTACTATGCTCCGCCGCACCCGCAGGCCGAGCGAGACCACTTCAGCACGCAACTCCTGCAACGTATCGAAGACCTTATCAAGCAGTGCGAGAGAGGTGAATGCGACTCCTACAATGACATAGTGACGAAGAATTCGATAATGCTTCGTTAGCGCGACGTCGAAAAGAGAAGCGTTGGATGATATTGTAGTTTCAAGCTGGCACGAGCTGAGCGAGCGGCTCTATGAAGATTCCTGGAAGGAACCGCTTGGCCGCTTCAGGTCCAATTCTGCATATAGAGGTCTTTCGAACGTTTCATATGATTTGAAGACGAGCCTTATCCGGCTTGCGGGAAAGACCGAGAGGCTTGAAAACCACCTCCTGAGAAACTTTCGAAAGTATGCCCGCCGGGACGCGGTCCCGGATGACTCGATATGGAACTGGCTCGCCCTCGCACAACATCACGGGCTCCCGACGCGATTGCTCGACTGGACCTTCTCCCCGTTTGTTGCAATGCACTTCGCCACGGTCGATATCGAATCGTTCGATGTCGACGGGGTCATCTGGTGTGTCGATTTTGTAAAGACCAACCGGCTGCTGCCGACGCAGCTCAAAGCACTGCTTGAGGAGGAAGGCTCAAACGCCTTTACTACCGAGATGCTCGACACCATAGCGGATACCCTATCGGAGTTCGACCGATTGTCGGAGCTTGAATTCGTCGTCTTTTTTGAGCCGCCTTCGCTCGACAATCGCATAGTGAATCAGTTCGCGCTCTTCTCTCTCATGTCGAGCCCCACTGCGCGGCTTGACGAATGGCTTGCCGAGCACCCCGAGCTTTATCGCCGGATAATAATCCCCGCCTCGCTCAAATGGGAGATCAGGGACAAACTCGATCAGGCAAATATAACCGAGCGTGTCTTGCTTCCGGGACTGGACGGACTGAGCAGCTGGCTGAGAAGGTATTACACTCAAAAGCGGCAGTGACTTCGGACCGGAGGTTCATCGATGAGCGCGGAATATGATTATGAAGCGACCGGGGAAGTGATAAAGATGATCCACGACGAGCTGCCCGCAGTCCGCTGGACCTGCGGGAAATGTGGAGAGGACTCGGCGACGATCTTCGAGCCTGAAGAGACAGAGCGAATAATAGAGTGCGATCACTGTGACGCTTTGAATCTCGTCCGTCGATAAATCAACTCACCGCAGAGGCCGCAGAGGGTACGCAGAGGATCAATGAATAATCCTCTGCGGCCTCTGCGGTTTCTACCCCCTCGTATAATAAGCCTGGCCCGCGCAGGCGCGGCAGATCGTGCG
>DASTET010000315.1:0-8798 GCA_035709445.1 Blastocatellia bacterium
GATTGCTCCCGGCCGAATTCGCTATCCTGGGATTCGCTCGCTCGAAGAACAGCGATCAGGAGTTCCGCGATAAGATGAAGGAGGCCGTCGCCACCTACGGCGAAGCCAAGCGCGTAGACGAAGACCTCTGGGCCAGCTTCGCCAAAGGCATATACTACCTGCCCGGCAACATCAACGACCCGGAAGCCTATCGGCAGATGAAAGCGCGGCTCGAAGAGATCGACCGCGAGCGAGGCACATCGGGCAATCGCGTCTTTTACCTGTCTACGGCGCCGGGATTTTACAGCGAGTCGATTCGCCAGCTAGGAGAAGCGGGGCTGGCAAAGCCTGAGGGCAATAGCTGGGTCCGCATAATTATCGAAAAGCCGTTCGGGCACGACCTGGAATCCGCCAAACAGCTCAACGAGGATGTGGCGAAGGTATTCAATGAGGAACAGGTCTACCGCATCGATCACTATCTCGGCAAAGAGACGGTGCAGAACCTTTTGGTATTCCGCTTCGCCAACGGCATATTCGAGCCGATATGGAACCGCCAGTACATCGATCATGTCCAGATCACGAACGCCGAAGCCATCGGGGTCGAAGACCGGGGCGGGTATTATGAGACGGCGGGCGTGCTGCGCGACATGATCCAGAACCACGTCTTTCAGGTGCTCTCGCTCGTGGCCATGGAGCCTCCGAGCAGTCTCTCGGCGAACTCGGTCCGAGACGAGAAGATCAAGGCCATGCAGACGGTCCGGCCTATCCCGCGCGACCGCGTCGATGAGTTCGTCGTAAGAGGGCAGTACGGGCCGGGGTCCGTGGGCGGCAAGCCCGCGAAGGGTTACCGCGAAGAGAAAGACGTCAACCCGGAATCCTCCACGGATACCTACGCCGCCGTGAAGCTCTATTTCGACAACTGGCGGTGGGCGGGCGTGCCCTTCTACCTGCGGTCGGCAAAGCGCATGCCGAAGCGGGTCACGGAGATCGCAATACAGTTTCGCGAAGCGCCTCACCTGCTCTTCAGTCAGGTTGCCGCGCAGCAGCTCGAGCCGAACGTGCTCGTGGTTCGCATACAGCCCGACGAAGGCATAACGCTTCGCATAGGCGCAAAGATACCGGGACAGGCGACCCGCATACGCTGGGTCAACATGGATTTCCGGTACGGCTCATCGTTCGGAGTCGCATCGCCCGAAGCATACGAACGGCTCTTGCTCGATTGCATTTTGGGGGACTCGACGCTCTACGCGCGCCGGGATATGACAGAGCGCGGGTGGGAGATCGTCATGCCCATTCTTGAAGCCTGGCAAGACTCGAAGCCTGACTTCCCGAACTACGAAGCAGGAACCTGGGGCCCGAAAGCCGCCGACGAGCTGCTGGAAAAAGACGGTCGCCGATGGCGGCGCCCCTGACGCGCGAGACATGAACAGACGATGGTGAATGATGAACAGCGTCTTTCGAGCCGCGTTCGTCATTCATCACTGGTCGTCTATGTGAGGGGTACGAATATATGAGTAAAGCATCACCGGGGATAAATATCCCAGCAATCGAAAAGGAGCTAAGCTCGCTCTGGAAGCAAGCGGGAGAAGAGGGCGACGACGGCGGAGTGATAAGGGCGTGCCTGCTCAATCTAATGGTCTATGTCCCGGACTCGGAAGAAGCGAACAAAGTCGACGAGATAATAATGGAGGTGTCGGCCGAGCACCCGGCGCGGGCGATACTGATGATCGCCGACCGCGAGGCGAGTGAATCGGCGCTCAGCGCGGAGGTGACATCTAGATGCACGCTGCCTGCCGGGCTGTCGAAACAGGTCTGCTGCGAGCAGGTGACCATCCACGGGAGCGGCGAGCAGGCGAACGAGATACCGAGCGCGGTCGTCCCGCTCCTGCTTTCAGACCTGCCCACATACCTTTGGTGGAGGGCAGTCCCGCAGCTCACCGATAAATTCTTCAAGCGGCTCGGCGATGTGTCGGACCGCGTGATAATCGATTCCGCGGATTTCGCAGACCAGTACAAGGAGCTTCAAAACCTCGCGGCGCTGTTGCGCGATAACCCGCGATGGACCGCCTTGAGCGATCTGAACTGGGCGCGGCTTACGGTGATCCGGGCGTTGCTGGCCGGGTTTTATGATGTGGCCGAATACCGTCCCACGCTCGAAAACCTCAGTCAAGCCTCGATCGAGTACGCGCCTATGGACGGGAAAGGCGGGGTGATCCCGGCGAGGGCGCTGCTGCTCGCAGGCTGGCTCACGAGCCGACTCGGCTGGAAGCTCGGCGCAAGCGAGGTCCGTCGAGCGGGCGGCTCTCTCAGCTTCGACGTCAATGCGGGGAGTCGCAATGTGACGTTGGAGATGGTTCCTACGAAACAGCAGGAAGTCGAGCCCGGTCACGTCGCCGGGGTCACCCTTACTACCGCCGAGCCGTCGCCCGCCTCTTTCAGTCTCCGAAGGAGCGCCGACGGCAGCCGCATCGTCACCGAAGTCAAGGCGGGCGGGAAACAGCACCAGCGCGTGCTCGGTTACGAGCGAAGCGACGAGGTCGCATTGATCGGCAGAGAGCTTGAGATACTCGGCCACGACCGGGTGTATGAACAGGCTGCCGTATCGGCGGGCGAAATAGTCGGGTTTATAAACTCGTAAAACAGACTGTGCGTAAAAGGCGTGGGCAGCGGGCAGCGGGCAGCGAGCAGGCGAATCTTTTCTGCCGCTCCGGCTGCTTGCTGCCCGCTGAGATTTATTGGAATACTAGACACCTCGAATCTATCGTATGAAGAGAGTAGGCTGGCCGTTACCATTAAGCATTCTGCTCATACTGACCTATGTCGTGCTCATGCTGACCTATCCGGGGCTGGACGCGCTCAAGTATCTGCTCGCCGCCTGTATGATCAGCCTGAGCATAGTGCTGGTCCGAATTGTAAGCTATCTGCTCTTCGACATACTCTTTCAAAAGCGGAAGGGGCGCGAGGCCCCGGCGCTGCTGCGCCTGCTCGTCTCGGTGATCATCTATCCGATTCTCCTGTTTCTGATCTTCAGCCTTGTGCTCGAAAGGGATTTCAGCGGGGTGCTCGCGACGTCTGCGATTGTCTCTGTGATACTCGGTCTTGCGCTCCAGGACACGCTGGGCAACTTCTTTGCTGGCATCTCGCTGCACATAGAGCAGCCCTATCATATAGGCGACTGGATCAAGCTACAGGAGATGCAGGGTAAGGTCATTGAGGTGACCTGGCGCAAGACCAGCATCCGCACCAACAACAACACGATCATCATCCTCCCGAACAACAGGGTCGCGCGCGACCCGCTCGAGATATTCCCGTACGGCAATCTCAACCGCAGGGTGTTGCGATTCCCCGCCCCATTCGCGGCGCCGCCGGAGAAGATCATCCCCCTTATACGCGAAGCCGTCCGCACGACGCCCAATGTATCGCCGGAGATTACTCCGGTCGTGCGCATAGGGGAGTTCGGAGATTCGAGCATGATGTATGAGATCCTATACTGGGTCATAGATTACATGTGGGTCCCCGACATGGACTCGAAGATAAGGGAGCGGATATGGTACATCTACTTGCGCAATAATATCGAGATACCCTTCCCGCACCGCCAGCTCCTCTACGCCCCGCCGCAAGTCGAGGCGGCCCCGGAAGTCGAATACGAGAAGGTGATCGACCGCGTAGAGCTTTTCGAGCCGCTCACGAAGGAGGAGAGAGTGGAGCTTGCAAAGGGGATAGTCAGATACCTCTACGCTCCGGGCGAGATGATTCTGCGACGGGGGGATGCGGGCAGCTCGATGTTCGTCATCTCGCGCGGGAAGGCCGAAGTCAAGGTCCCGTCGAATAACGGCGACCTCAAAGCGGTGGCGACGCTCAACCCTGGCGATTTCTTCGGAGAGATGGCCCTGTTTACCGGCGAGCGCCGGACGGCTGATGTCTGCGCGTTGGAAGAGGTGGAGCTGTTCGAGATCAGAAAAACCAGCATCGAAAAGCTGCTGAGCCAGAACGAAAAGCTGGCCGAAGGCTTCAGCCGTAAGATCGTAGAGCGCCAGGAGAGCCTGGCCGCGCACGCAAGCAGCGGCCCCGAGCAGAAGAGTGAAATGCAGCAGGAGACCGTTCTCAGGCGTATAAAACGATTCTTCAGTCTTAAATGATCCTTGACGATGAGCATGCCTTTACAGAGCCCAATCTGCGCTGTTGCGATTAACAGCCTGTTGCCTACCCTCGAGCGGCTATGGGATGACCTCAAAGCGGCAGCCGTCGAAGAGAACATAGCGCTCGTGACGGTGGGGTTTCTACTGCTGGCGGCGCTGCTTGTAAAATACGTGCCCGCCGAGAGACGCCGCATACGGGCCGCCGCATTGCTTTTCGCCTTCTCGCTGTTCCTCATTCTCGTATCGAGCATCTTCGCATCCGCAGAGCTTGAATCGGCGAGGACCGGCGCTCGCCGCGCGGCGTTTCTGATAGGCGGGATAGCCATCATCCACCTCTTAAGCATATTCCTCTTCGATGTGCTGCTCAGTCTCGGTCGCATCCACACCCCGCGCATATTGCGGGACCTCCTGGTCGCGCTCGGATATGTAGGGGTGGGGTTTGCGCTGCTTTCAAGAATCGGCGTCAGCCTCTCGGGCATCATCACCACCTCGGCAGTGCTCACCGCCGTTATCGCCTTTGCGCTTCAGGACACGCTGGGAAACATAATAGGCGGCCTGGCCCTGCAAATGGACAAGACCATAGAGGTGGGCGACTGGGTAAAGGTCGAACAAGCGGTTGGGCGGGTCAAAGAGATACGCTGGCGTCACACGGCCATCGAGACGCGCAACTGGGACACGATCATCATCCCCAACAGCGTGATGCTCAGGAATCACGTTCTGATATACGGGCGGCGCGTGGGCCAGCCGGTCCAGCATCGACAGTGGATCTACTTCAACGTCGATTTTCGCATCCCCCCCACCGATGTCATCTGGGCAGTGGATGAAGCCCTGAAGGCTGAGCCCATACCCGGAGTCGCCGCCGATCCGAAGCCTCATTGCATACTCTACGATTTCAAAGAGAGCTACTGTCATTACGCGGTGCGGTACTGGCTCACGGACCTTGCGGCAGATGATCCGACAGACTCGATCATTCGCACGCGGGTATACTTTGCGCTCAAGCGCGCGAACATGCCGCTCTCGATCCCCGCGCACAGCATCTTCGTCACCCAGGAGAGCGAAGAGCGCAAAGAGATGAAACACGAAAAAGAGATATCTCATCGCCTGCAGGCGCTCGCGAACGTCGAGATGTTCCACACTCTGAACGAAGACGAGCGGCGGCTGCTGGCCGAAAGATTGCGCCCGGCGCCGTTTACCAAAGGCGAGGCCATGATGCGACAGGGGACAGAAGCCCACCGCCTCTATATCATCACTTCAGGCTCGGCCAGGGTCCATTTAGCGACCGAGAACGGGGCGAGCAAAGACATAGCCACTCTGAAAGCGGGCGACTTCTTCGGCGAGATGGGGCTGATGACCGGAGAGAAGCGCTCGGCAACGGTGACGGCGCTCGAAGACTCTGAATGCTATCGCATGGATAAAGACGCTTTCCACGATATACTGCTCAACCGCCCCGAGATCGCCGAGTACATCTCTCACGTCCTTGCTCGCAGGCGCGTGGAGTACGAAGCCGCGCGCGACGGGCTGGACGCCGAATCCAGAGACAGTAAGATGGGAAGCACGCAGCGCGACATCTTCGCCCGCATATCCGAGTTCTTCGGGCTCGGCAGCCGCGCACAGGTCTGATTTCCCTCCTCAGATAAAACCGCACAAATTGAAATATAGAAACCGGCGATGTAATATTCGGGGTAGTCATCCCCACTCTACCTGGAAGGATCGATGGTATGAGCGACGACCTTACAAGAAATATGTCCCATAACGACGGGGATAACGACTTCCGGCGCATCGAGCGCCGGCTCGACCAGCTCGTCGGCATGATCGAAACGCTGAGCGCGGACCTTCAAAACGTTAAAGCCGATCTTCAAAGCGTGAAGGATGATCTCCAAAGCGTGAAGGATGATCTTCAGGGAGTGAAGACGAGGCTTGATAACCTGGAAAGAACGGTAAACGAGCGGTTACACGATACGAGGCCGATGTGGGAGCGGGCGCTTGCGGAGATAGCCGAGTTGCGAACTGGGTTGGGCGAGGTCCAAACAGGGCTGGCCGAGCTACGGTCAGAGGTGCAGGAAGGTTTCTACAATTTCGGGACCAGGATCGAGCTGCTGTTACGAGATATGTTCTCGCTTCGCACAGACCATGAGAGGCTGTCGCGGCGTGTCGACGATCTGACGCCAAAGACGACGTGACCGCCTCAATCGTCTTCGCCCGCAAACGAGATCGAAAGGTCGCGCGCGACTCCTATCAGGTAGTGATTGATCGGGACCGTCTTTATAGATTTCACGCAGTGCTCAAGCAGGACGGTGACAATCTCGTTTCCCTTCAACGCGACCATAAAACCGAACTTGCCCAGCGCCAGCGCGCGCACGGCCGCCGAGCCGTAACAGGAAGCGAGCACCCTATCGAACGACGTCGGCGTGCCGCCGCGTTGCAGGTGGCCGAGCACTACGACGCGGCTGTCTTTGCCCGTCAGCTGCGCGACATCGTTCCCGACGCGCTCAGCTATCCCGCCGAGCCGCGCGGCGCGACCGGCTGTCGCGGGCTCTTTATACACCTCTGATCCGCCCGCCGGTTTTGCGCCCTCGCTTACTACGATGATCGAAAAGTGTCTGCCGCTCGCCTCGCGCTCTGCTATCTTGGCCGCGACTTTCTCGATGTAAAAAGGGATCTCCGGAATCAGTATTACGTCCGCGCCGCCTGCGATCCCCGATTGCAGGGCTATCCATCCGACGTGTCGCCCCATCACCTCGACGAGCATGACGCGGTCATGGCTTTCGGCGGTCGTGTGCAGCCGGTCTATGGCTTCAGTAGCGATGTCGAGCGCCGTATCGAACCCGAATGTGAGATCGGTCCCCACAAGATCGTTATCTATCGTTTTGGGCACTCCTACGACGGGAACTCCCATCTTCGAGAACTCGTAGGCGATGAGTTGCGACCCTTCGCCTCCGATGACTACCAGGCCCTCAAGCCCCAGCCGGGCTATGTTGTCGACGGCCTCTTTATAAGCGGCTTCGTCCTTCTGGGTCTGGCCATCGATCATGCGTGTGGCGAAATGGCCTCTGTTAACGGTGCCGAGAATAGTACCGCCGCGCGGCAGGAGGCCACGAACGTCGTCGGTTATGAGCGGCCTCCAGCGCGGCTCGCCCAGCAGCCCGTCAAAGCCGTCTTCTATGCCGACGACGCTCAGGCCATAGATGTTTATCGCGGTCTTGACCACCGCCCGGATGACGGCATTCAGCCCCGGCGCATCGCCTCCCCCGGTGAGCACTCCTATTCGTTTCATTGATAAAGCCTCAATCGATCTCAAATTTGAAATCTCAGATTTGAGAATTAAGATCCTGCCGGTTCGTCCTCTCTCATGTCGACCAGTTTGATCGCGCACGGGCCTGAAAGCAACCCTATGCGATAAAGGTTATGACCTAGCATCTGCGGCGCGCCTACTAAAACAAGCCCACCCGCGCGGTCGCGCAGGTCACGCAAGCAGTTGATGACGGCAGCCAGCGCAAACGAGTCATCTATGTCCATCCCCGATAGATCGAGCGCGACCGCCCGTCCGCGCTCGACCTGAACAGACCGCAATTTGCGCTCGAACTCGGCGATATTACTGCGGCTCACCTCGCCCTCGATCCTTATATCGCTCATATGGGCTAACCGTAATACTTCAGATAATCGTCGACGAGCTTGAGCAGGTCGGCTTTCTCTTTGCCGGATGTCCCGCTGATGGTTTCGCGCAGCTTGTTCAGCTCTTTTCGGGCCTCATTCCGCTCTTCAGGGTCGGGAACATAATCAGCATCTCTCGCTCCATCTATTACACGGAGGGACTCATCGAGATCGCTCAGGGCTTCTTCTGCGTGGGCTCCCCCCGGATAGAGATCGAGATACCTGCCCAAGGTACGGTTGAATGCCGCGAGGTGACACGGGAGATAGCCTTCGCATTCGCCGGGGAGGGGGTTGTTCGCCGCTTCCCAGGTAATCTGTTCGGCAAGGGGAAGGTCGCTGTACTCTTCCCGCAGGTTCCAGAACAAGTCCGAGCGCACGAGCCACTGGCCGGCAGGCTCGTTATATACAAAATCCTCTTCGTGCGATTTCAACCACTCTGCATACGCCGGCTCCTGCTGCTTTTCAAAAGGTATCTCCTCAAGCGCCCTCCTCATCGCGAGAAGCCGCGCAAGCTCAAGCTCGGCCTTCGCGCCTCGATCTTCGACCTCGCCTGCGGCAGCCGACAGAAACCGGACAAGATCGACGAGGTCGGCAAACGACGCATCCTCTGCCTTCAACCGGTCGCTTGCGATCTTCTGATAAATCTTATCCCGATCCGAAGCGGTGAAAGGCGCGGTGAGGCCGCCGAAAACCCATCCCTCTTTTCCGTCCGGGGTCGAGACGCGATACCAGTCTGACGACTGATCGAGCACGCGCACGACCGCGCCGATCTCAAGCCTCGTTATCTCGCCAGCAGTCTCCACCGGCTCGCTTCTCACGCGCACGCCGGACGCAGCGACTATCCTAGACTCTTTCGCAGGCTCGGTTGATTGCTGAGGGCCGCAGGAAAGGAACAAAAAAGCAGAAGCCAGAAGCCAGAAGCCGGAAGCCAGAAGCTTTCGCCGCGCTTCCGGCTTGCCTGCGCTTCCTTGCGGAGGAAAACAGATCTTATATCCTGTCATCATTTTGCTTCTGGCTTCTGGCTTCTGA
>DASTET010000316.1:0-2954 GCA_035709445.1 Blastocatellia bacterium
TCTGCCTTCGGCAAGCCCGATAAATCGGGCTGAGTTGTTACTTTCACTTTTCACTTTTCCGTATAGGGCGCATCCCAGCTTGTGGCGAAGGCTATCTCGCCGAGCGGCTTTCGCGACCGGGGGGCGAGCTCTTTCTGGCGCAGTGTCTCCGGCAGATCATCAAGGTCGCCGCGATAGGGATACCCTACTGCGATCATGGCCAGGATTGTAAAGTCTTCGGGGATGCTGAACTCGCGGCGCACGCGCTCAACATCGAACCCGGCCATCTGGTGCGCGGCCAGCCCGAGCTCCACGGCCTGGAGCACGAGGTTCTCGCTCGCCAGCCCCACGTCGTGCTGAGCCGTGCGGTTGGGCTTCTCATTACGCGTGAAGTTATCGCGCGCCACTGAAATCATGAGTACCGGGGCCTTGAGCGCCCAGGCGTTTCCTTCAGAGAGGCAACCCTGCGCGCGCCGCAGGGTTTCAGGGTCGGACTCGTCAAAGACCAGATAGCGCCACGGCTGCTCGTTAAAGCATGACGGGGCCCAGCGCGCGGCTTCGAGCAACTGCAAAACCTTTTCGCGCTCGACCGCGCGACCCTCTTCAAAGGCGCGCGGGCTCCAGCGCCGGGCCATAAGATCATTAATCTTTTGATCCGTGGCGGCAGGCTTTTCCGGATAGCTCTCTTCCATCTTATATTCTCCTAAGGGTCTGCTGATGATCTTATTCTTCCCGGGCGATGTCGGCAAGCGACCGGATTGGCGAGGGCTTCTGACTTCTGGCTCCTGGCTTCTGGGTTCTTGACTTGCCCTGCGTCTGAACATAGCATTGCAGCCTGCAATCAGTGGAGATTCAACGGGCGGCTCGGCCTTCCTTATATTTCTTTAAGAGGTCACAAAATGAAACGTCTCGCAATCGCAATTCTCGTGATTATCTCCGCGCTCCCTGTAACGGCGCAGGAGCGCGCGCAGGAAAGAGCGCAAGAGAAGACGATCGGCGCTCGAATCACAGGGCTTCAGAAGATAGACGGTTATTTCCCGCTCCACTGGGACGCCGCGACGGGCAAGATGTTTATGGAGATATCGCGGTTCAACACAGAGTTCCTCTACCAGGTCTCGCTTCAGACCGGGGTAGGCTCGAACCCTGTCGGGCTCGACCGGGGCCAGCTCGGAGATACCCACGTCGTCTTCTTCGAGCGCATAGGGCCGAAGGTGCTTCTGGTCCAGCCCAACTATCGTTATCGCGCGATCTCAAACGACCCGGCGGAACGTCGCGCCGTAGAAGAATCGTTCGCCCGCTCGATCATCTGGGGATTTAAGGTAGAAGCCTCGGAAGGCGACCGCGTGCTCGTCGATGCCACGGCTTTCTTTCTAAGAGACGCGCACGGTGTGATCGACAGGCTGCGCGGCACTCGCCAGGGCCGCTACAGGTACGATGAATCACGGAGCGCCTTCTACCTGCCGCGAACCAGGGGCTTTCCAAAGAACACCGAGGTCGAGACGATACTGACCTTCTCCACCGACGAAGACCCCGGCCCGCTCGTCGGCAGCGTCGCCCCCACGCCGCAGGCCATCACCGTTCGCGAGCATCATTCCATGGTAGAGCTGCCGGACAACGGCTACACGCCGAGACGGCACGACCCCCGCGTGGGCGTAAACGGGATGATGTTTTATGACTACGCTTCGCCTATCACCGACCCTATTGAGAAGCGGTGGATAGTGCGCCACCGGTTGCAGAAGAGAGACCCCTCGGCAGCAGTCTCCGAGGCGGTCGAGCCCCTTATCTATTATCTAGACAACGGCACGCCCGAACCTATCCGCAGCGCGCTGCTCGAAGGGGCGAGATGGTGGAACCAGGCATTTGAGGCTGCCGGTTTCAAGGACGCATTTCAGGTGAAGGTGCTTCCCCCTGACGCCGACCCGATGGACGTGCGCTACAACATGATCAACTGGGTTCACCGCTCGACGCGGGGCTGGTCATACGGCAGCAGCATTGTCGACCCCCGAACGGGCGAGATAATAAAGGGCAACGTCACACTCGGCAGCCTGCGCGTGCGCCAGGATTATCTCATAGGCACGGGGCTGGTCCCGCCTTATAAGAACAACGGCCAGGCGAGCGGCGATGGTCAGGCTGGCTGCGAGCTTGGTCTTATGCCTGAGATGGAATACCTGACCGACCTCGACCCGTCGGTCGATTCGGCGGCGATGTCTTTAGCGCGGATCAGGCAGTTGTCGGCGCACGAAGTGGGCCACACGCTCGGCCTCGCTCATAACTTCGCGGCGAGCAGCTACAATCGCGCGTCGGTCATGGACTATCCCGCGCCGATGGTCGAGATAAAGGGCGGCAGGCTTGACCTGTCGAACGCTTACACGAAGGGGATAGGCGCATACGACAAGTTCGCGATCAAGTATGCCTATTCGCATTTTGCGCCGGGGGCAAGCGAAGCCGCCGAGCTTGAGCGGATACTTCAGGAGGGAGTGGCCTCGGGGATGCTCTTTATATCCGATTCGGACGCGCGTCCGCCGGGCGCGGCTCATCCGCTTGCGAGCCTCTGGGACAACGGCGACGATCCGATAGCGATGCTTCGCCACGAGATGGAGGTCCGGCGCACGGGGCTGAACGATTTCGGGCTAAACAGTATTCGCGCGGGAGTTCCGCTCTCGATGCTCGAAGCCAAGCTGCTCCCGCTTTATCTGCATCACCGTTACCAGCTTCAGGCGGCGGTCAAATCGCTCGGAGGGGTCTATTACACATATGCCGTGAGGACGGGCTCAGGCCCGAGCCCTGCGCGGGTGCAGGAGGTAGTGCCCGCGGCGCGGCAGAGAGAGGCTTTAAACGCGGTGCTCGATACGATCAAGCTCGAAGAGCTATCGATCCCGCCCCGCATCCTCGGGCTTATACCGCCGAGAGCGTTCGGCTACGGAGGGGGCACGATAGAGCTTTTCAGCAAGCGCACCGATCCAAAATTCGACCCC
>DASTET010000317.1:0-7991 GCA_035709445.1 Blastocatellia bacterium
CACGTCGCGCTGCTCAATTGCCTTCTCCAGCCAGAAGAGGGCTTGATCCCGCTCTCCGAGCCGCGCATAATTCTCGGCCAACCCGTGCAGATTTCTTCCTCGCTTTGCCTGCTCCATATGCAGATCAAGCACTTTCAACCAAAACCCATTCCAACCCGACCTGGCGTAAACCTCTCTGAGTGCCGCTGCTGCTTCCGGGCCTTGCTGATTAATCGGACCATAAAACTTTAGAAACGCCTCTACGGCCTGGTCATACTGCCCTTTCTGCTCATAAGCCCGCCACAGCCAGTTATAAGCTACCCCCCACTCCGGCTCCAATTCCAGCGTCTTTTGAATTTGCTCAATCGCCTCATCGTATCGGCGCGCGAAGTAGAGAATCATACCAACGTTTCTGTTGTAGTAGGGCGAGACAGGGTCAAGCTCCAGGACACGTTTGCTCTCGGCAACGGCCTCGTCATAGCGCTTCATTTTCACTAAATACTGCTCGTAGTTCGGGCTACTCGGCTTGTAGTTGGGGTTAAGCTCGATGGCGCGTTTGAACTCTCTTTCCGCGCCGGACCAATCCCATTCGTGAAATCTAATACCTCCCAACACGGCGTGTGCTTCAGCCAGCGTGTCGTCTATCGCCAGGGCTTTCCCCACCGCCTCTTTCGCCCTGGGTAGAACCTCCTCCAGCTGTAAGGGTCCTAACAAAGAACGCGAGAGGTAGGCGTTAGCTAAGGTGGCGTGAGCGAGGGCGTAGTTGGGGTCAAGCCTGATCGCCTCCTCTAAATGCTCGATACCTTTCGGTATATACTGACTCCTCCGTTTATGAAGGAAGTAGCTACCCCAATGATAAGCTAGTTGGGCATCGGGGTTCTCAGTATACTGTTTAGCAATTCGCTTCTTCTCTTTGCCTGACAGGCGCAGGCGCAACGCCGATGATATCTGCTGCGCAATCTCGCGTTGGACAACGAGGATATCCGACAGCTTGCGGTTATACTGCTCGCCCCACAGGTGGCGACTATCTCTCACGTCCACAAGCTCCGTGCTAATCGAAAGCATCTCTCCCTGCTGCGTCATCCTGCCCATCAAGACAGCCTTGACCTTCAACTCTCGCCCGACCGCCTGCGGGTCCACCTGCTTGCCCTTGTATTGCAAGGCCGCGTTGAACGATTTCACTTTAAGATTCGGCAATCGAGAGAGGCTGTTGGTAATGCTGTCGCTGATCCCATCCGTCAGGTATTCTGTGTCAGGGTTCCCGCTCACGTTTTCAAATGGCAACACGGCCACCGAGTCTATCGCCTCGCCTCCGCTCGTCGGGTAGATGTAATACGCCAGCGCCGCGACCGCGATCAGAACTGCCATCCCCGCCATCGCTACCCACCGCTTGTGCCTATTGGTCCCTGTTACGATCTGCTCTCCGCTCGATCCCCTTCGCGCGATCGCTCCGTCCGTTCGCTGGGCCAGCTTGCTATCTGTGTCCACGGCAGCCTGCTCGTCGCTTACTCGCGAGGCTTCAACAACGGTCTCCCCACCTCTCTTCTCTTGCGACCCATTCCGCTTCAGCTTCGAATTTATCTCTATCTCCTGCCTGACCTCCCTGAGGTCGCTCAACATCTCTCTCGCCCTTTGATATCGCCCCTCTCTCTGCTTTCTCAGTGCCTTCACCACTATTTGCTCTACCTCTACGGGCACTCCTTCGACATACTCTCCAATTGGCTTCGGCTCCCGCTCAAGTATCGCCGCCAGCGTCGCCGCCCCGCTCGACGCGGCAAACGGCGAACGCCCTGCCAGCATCTCGTAGATCACCACCCCGAGGCTGAATATGTCCGTCCGCTCGTCCAGCTTCTCTCCACGCGCCTGCTCGGGTGACATATAGCTCACCGTCCCGAGCACCAGCCCGGGCGTCGTGTCTACATCGGTAGTCGCGTCTAATCCCGCCCTGCGATCACGGTCCTCGCTCAGCTTCGCAAGCCCGAAGTCCACAACCTTTACAAGCCCGTCACGCCTGACCATGATGTTCTCAGGCTTGATGTCTCGGTGTACGATCCTGGCCTCATGCGCCGCTTCGAGCGCGCCGGCAACCTGAATGGCTACATCGAGAACTTCACGCAGCCTCATCTTTTCTGCAGCCATCTGCTGGCGGAGGGTCTGGCCCTCTATGAATTCGGTGATGATGAAGGGCGCGTCTTCTACCTGCCCGACCTCGTGAATCGTGATGATGTTCGGGTGGTTGAGCGCCGATGCCGCACGAGCCTCCTGCTCGAACCTCTGCACTCGCTCCCGGTCCTCGGCGAATTCTTTCGGCAGCACCTTGAGCGCCACTCTGCGACCCAGCCGCGTGTCTTCTGCCAGATAGACCTCGCCCATCCCGCCTGCGCCTATCAAAGAAAGCACTCGGTAATGCGACACGCTCTGTCCCATCAGCGATAGATTTTGCCGTTGAGTGATAAGCCCTGCGGCGACATCGAGCGCGGGCGAGGCGAAGTATTCGCCCACCTCTTCGTGGGCGGCAAGCAGCGACTCGACTTCGCGCCTCAACTCTTCGTCCCCGCCGCACGCCTCTTCGAGGAAGGCTGTGCGCGCCTGTTCGTCGATCTCCAATGCCGTGTCGTAGAGGTGACAGGCTTTCTCATATAGCTCAGGCGTCATGTCTTGCCCCTCTGCTCATCTCGCGATATAGCCAGGCTTCGGCCCTGTTCCAGTCAAGCTTTGCGGTCCTCACCGATACGTTGAGCGCCTCGGCTGTCTCTTCAAAACTCAGCCCCCCGAAAAACCGCAGCTCCACCACGCGCGCCTGTCGCGCGTTCAGCTTCTCCAACGCTTTCAAAGCGTCATCGAGCGCAACAAGGTCAGCGCTCCGTCTGCTGTCCACTTTGTCGGCCTCAGACAGTTGGACCTGCACCCTGCCTCCCCCGCGTTTCTCGCGAGCCTGCGCGCGGGCGAAATCTACGAGGATGTGTCGCATGAGCTGCGCCGCAAGTCCGAAGAAATGTGCGCGGTTCTGCCACTCGACATTCTTCCAGTCTATCAATCGCATATAGGCTTCGTTTACGAGCGCGGTGGTCTGGAGTATGTGGCCGGGGCGCTCTCGGGCCATGAAGCGACGGGCTATGCGGTGCAATTCCTTGTGGACCAGGGGGGTGAGCTGATCGAGGGCGAGCCGATCACCGTTGTTCCAGGCTACGAGCAGATGAGTGATCTCGTGGGTCGAGGGAACCTCCATAGAGCCCTCCGGCGCTGCGCGATACGAGCGGGAAACCTGCAAACCAGGGGAAAAGTTACCACACCTGTGCATTTAGCTTCAATAATCGGCAAAAAAAACTTACAGCCAGAGTCATTAAGGTACACAAGCAACTCCGGATGCGACTATCTGATTCGAGAAAAAATCTGGCGCGCGTTACACGATTTGCCGACAGACGACGCCTTCATAAGTAAGGACGGAAAAATGGCCGAAATAAATGCAAAAAGGAGGCTTCCCTGATGAAAGGACAGAAACCACCTGCACAAATTGAGCGACCTCGTCGCATAAGTAATCGAATAAAGCTGGCCAGGAATAATGCCTGTCTGGTGCTGGCGCTTGTCGGATTGATTAGCGCCGCACTAATGAAGGGGCCGATAAAACCTGTCTCTGCCCAGACGGTTAAGGGCAGTTGGAGCATCACCGGCAGCCTCAACCAGGCGCGCTCTTTTCACACGGCAACGCTATTGCCTGATGGGAAGGTGCTTGTCGCCGGAGGCCTAGCGGCTGGGGGTGCCCTCGCAAGTGCAGAGTTGTACGATCCATCAACGGGGTCGTGGAGCTTTACCGGCAGCCTGAACTTACCAAGAGATGGTCACACGGCGACGCTGCTCGCAAACGGCAAAGTGCTCGTCGTGGGGGGATTCGCTAACGGTTGTTGCCAGCATCTGACGAACACCGCGGAACTGTACAACCCGGCCACTGGCGAGTGGAGTTTCACCGAAAATCTTAACGTTCCCCGCAGAGGTCATACAGCTACGTTGCTACCCAACGGCAAGGTCTTAGTCGCAGGCGGCGGGTACGGAGGAGCTATTACGACCCACACGGCGGAGCTGTACGATCCAGACGCGGGCACGTGGAGCTTAACCGGCAACCTCAGCGGGACCCGCGTAGGTCATGCTGCGACGCTACTTGAAGAGGGCAAGGTGCTGGTGGCGGGTGGGTGTGATGACGGGGACTGCAACTTTTTCCTGGGCAGCGCCGAATTATACGACCCGAACACTGAGACCTGGAGCCTCACCGGCAGCCTCAACACGCCGCGCGACAATCACACCCTGACGACTCTGCCAGACGGCAACGTCCTGTTGCCCGGAGGCGAGGTACCTGGCTTTTCGCTTAACACTGTCGAGCTCTACAATCCGGCCACCGGGCGGTGGAGCTACACCGGTAGCCTCCTCAACCGCCGCTCACTAACACCAGACACGCTGCTGCCCAGCGGCCAGGTACTGGTCGCGGGAGGCAGGAGTGCGGAATTGTACGACCCGGCGACGGGCAAATGGAACACAACTGCCAACCTTAACACGTCGCGCTTTGGTCACACGGCAACCCTCCTGCCTAATGGCAAGGTGCTGGTCGCCGGAGGGGCCGACAACACTGCGGAGTTGTATGACCCGGAGGCGTTAGACCCTGCCCCAAGGATTATGAATGCATCAGTCTCGGGCAAGAAGCTGATCGTAACGGGCGAAAACTTCGACCCGGGCGCGGTCATTCTGCTCAACGGCCAGGAGCAGAAGAGCAAGAACGATAAGCAGAACCCGCAGACCAGGCTGATAGGCAAGAAGGCAGGCAAGAAGATCAAACCCGGAGACAAGCTGCAAGTGCGAAACCCTGACGGCACTCTCTCTGAGGAGTTTGTCTTCGCAGGATCGTAGCGTTTGAGCATCAGTGGTGAGTGATAAGACTCTGACTATTGTTATCAAATCGTAGAGGAGAAACATATGAAGAAGCAAATAGTCAACTTTCGGCATCACCCTGGCCTGCTACTTGCGTTTGTAGTTTTGATTGGAGCCGTCACCATGGTGGCGGCTCCAATAAGGCCCGCCTCTGCGCAGGCAGATGCCCCGAGTTGGAGCGTCACCGGCAGCCTCAACGAGGGACGCGCTGGTCACAGTGCTACGCTATTGCCTGACGGGAAGGTACTGGTGGCGGGTGGTACGAATTTCTCAGGCGGTCGTGTTCACGGTCTTGACAGCGCGGAGTTGTACGACCCGGTCACGAGAAAGTGGAACGCTACTGGCGGACTCAACGTGCCCCGCGCCGGTCACACGGCGACGCTGCTCAAAGACGGTAAGGTACTGGTCGTAGGAGGGGTTGACGGAAGGAACTTTGACATCACCCTCAACACTGCCGAGTTGTACGACCCGCTCACAGGGACATGGAGCGTCACCGGCAGCCTCAACGCGCCTCGGAGTAGTCACAAGGCAACTCTGCTTAAAAACGGCAAGGTGCTGGTCGCGGCAGGAATCGAGATAATAGGCTTTGATGAGTATATATTCCTCGACACTGCGGAGTTGTATGACCCGGAGACAGGCACGTGGAGTTTCACCGGCAGCCTCAACTTTTTTATTGAATATAGCTCGGCGACGCTGCTTCAGAACGGAAAAGTCCTGCTACTGGGGGGAGGCTCCGCTGAGTTGTACGACCCAGACACGGAGACGTGGAGTATCGTCGGCATCCCTGTTGGTAGTATCGGGTTCCTTCACACGGCGACATTGTTACCCGACGGAAGGGTCCTTATTGTAGGCGGCACATACGTCGACGGCCCCATCAAAGCTGCGCAGCTCTACGACCCCGACACTGGAGCATGGAGCAGCACAGGCAAACTTAAGAGAGCGCGCTTCGGTCACACGGCGACGCTGCTGCCTGATGGAAAGGTACTCGTCGCGGGTGGTGATGGTCTCAGCGTTTCTGGCGGCATGCGTTCCCAAGTTACTCTAGACAGCTCAGAGTTGTACGACCCCGACACGGGGAAATGGAGATTCACCGATAACCTCAACACCCCGCGCAGCCATCACAGAGCAACTCTTCTGTCTGACGGTAAGGTGCTGCTTGTAGGCGGCTTCGATGGTGCCAGCATTGGTGGGATCAAGAGGGTTGAGCTAGGTAAGTTTGCCGCAGTTCCCCCCACAATAAGTATGGCATCGGTCGCGGGCAAGAAGTTGATTATAACTGGTGAAAACTTTGATGACGGCGCGGTGATTCTTATTAACGGAGAAAGACAGAAGACCAGAAATGATGACCAGAACCCACAGACTACCTTGATAGGCAAGAAGGCGGGCAAGAAGGTCAAGCCGGGCGACAGAATTCAGGTAAGGAACCCTGACGGCGCTATCTCCGAAGAGTTCATCTTCACCGGCTCATAGAACGTTCACGCCGACCGGGGCGGCTGTCGCCTTCAAGCGTTGGAAGAATTAGATCTCAGTCTGACAATTCTCAGACGAAAGGAAAGGTGTCTTATGAAGACAAGATTGATCGCAGTAGCGTTGATAACCGGCTGGTTGCTGGCGGGAGCAGCGAACGGCCAGAAGGTCTCGATTCGAGAGTTCCAGCTCCAGGATGATGAGACGGGTAGCCGCCTCATTCTCCGTTCTGACGGCAGTTACATATACGCCGGATGTGGCAACGATATTAAACTGGAAGGCGTGGGTAACATAAAGATCTCAGGATGCATGGTTCTATTTGAGGCAGTCAATCGGTCCCGCCTTGTACAGGCTGAAATAGACCTGTGTAAACGCACAGGCAGATCATCAATCCTGCTTGATGGACCGCATGGTAGCGAGCCACTGCAATTGACTGTAATAGATTCCGATATGTCTAACAATACAGCCGAGTGTAACTAAATCTAACCTCTAGAGATTGGCAAACAAGTGATGCTTGGAGTTCACGCTCTAGCGTGAGAGTGCAGCCCTTAAGGCTGCACTCCGAGCTCTATCCACTGTGGAGAGCATCACGCCAATCAAAGAGAATAGGAGAGAAAGTAAAAAACGCCTCAAGGTGGTTACCACTTTTTCGAGCAGACGGCGCCTTCATAGATGAGAGGCCAGGAATAACATAGACAGCTTCAACATGAGCTGTCTTCGATGAAAGCTACAAGAGATTGCGGGCATTGCCTTTGCTCCACGCACCTCTCAAGGAGATACATCATGAGAAGACTCTATCTTACGCTCGACTTCCTAATAAGCAGATCACCGGCCCGGCGCACGTCTCTGCCGGCAGTCTTGCTTCTGCTTGTTACCGCTTCAACTTCTCAGGCCCAAGAATCCCGCTCTGCCGCCTCCTACTTTAACAGAGGCTCGGACTGGTATGCCAAAGGAGACCTCGATAAAGCCATCGCCGATTTCGATATAGCCATCACCTTCGATCCCCGCTACGTCCAGGCTTACATAAACCGCGGCATCGCTCGCTACGAACGAGGCGACCTGGATCAAGCCATTGCTGACTTCGACAAGGCTATCGAGATCAACCCGCGCATGGCTGTGACCTACATCTGGCGCGGCTTAGCCTGGGAAGCAAGCAGAGAGCTCGACAGGGCCATTGCCGATTATGACACGGCGATTAAGTTAGACCCGCGATCGCCCTTAAGCTACAACAATCGCGGCAATGTCTGGCAAGCTAGAGGTGATCTCGATAGAGCTTATGCCGACTTCAGCAAGGCCCTCGCCCTGGACCCTCGCCTCGCCGCGGCCTACATCGGTCGAGGGGTTGTTAAGCGCGACAGGGGAGACCCCGACGGGGCTATCTCGGATTTCGACCGGGCCATTGAGATCGATCCTCGACTTGCAGAAGCCTTCAATAATCGCGGCTCGGCCCGGCAGGATAAAGGGGACTATGACGGTGCGATAGCTGACTACAACAGGGCTATCGCTATCAACCCGATCTCGCCGTCGCCCTACTACGGTCGAGGCAACGCATGGAAGAGAAAAGGGAAGCTGGAGGAAGCCGTCGCAGATTACGACAGGGCCGTTGAGATCAATCCGCGCTACAGCGA
>DASTET010000318.1:0-2385 GCA_035709445.1 Blastocatellia bacterium
TGCGCCTCGTCGGCCGGTGTTATGAGCGGGAAGACCAGATTCGCCGGGACATTTATGCCAGGAAACGAGCGAACATCCTGGCCGAAACCGGTAAATAGCGGCGCGGGCCGGTCCGTCACATTGAAAGTGTTTGCTGCGATAGTCGTGTTCGAAGCAAACCCGAGAGTGCTGTTGAGGTCAAACTGCACGGCAAGCTGCTGGCCGAAGTAGTCGTTGGTGATGGCGAAGCCGCCGCGAAGCACCGACGCGCCGTTGGTTCCAAACAGCTTGCTTAGGATGCCCTCCTTGAAATCAGGCGACCAGGCGATGGCCACGCGCGGCTGAAAATTGTTCTTGTCCCAGGGGTAGTACCCTTCCCGATCATTCGCCGGGCCGGCCAGATCGACCGTGATCAGATCGTTTACGGCCCTGCCTTCGCGCGCGCCAGCAACCCTTTTTTCGAAGAACTCCGAGAGGCTCGTGGTCGGTTTGACCTGCAACCCGCTCGTCTCATAAACGGGCCTGCTCAGCCCGTAGCGGAGCCCGTAAGTCAAAGTGAGATTCGGGCGAATCTTCCAGACATCCTGTACGTACCAGTCATACTCCTGCGTGGCGAACTCTCGACCGACGCCGACGCCGACCGGCAGCAGGCTCCCGTCTCGGTCGAAGTTGAAATTGCCCGAATACTGCGAGAAGCGACCGATCACTGCCGAGACCGCAGTGCGCACGGGCGACGTCCACCCCGGACCTATGCCCGAAATCGGCTGGCTCAGCACTGCCCCCGATATGTCATAGAAAGACGGGTTCGCGATGGCGTCGTCGAACGAGTTGGCGAAGGTGATACGGTTGTTGCTTATCAGGCGAATATTCGTGCCGAATTGATAATTGTGGCTGCCTCTAACATAGGAGACGTCGTCGGTGAAGTTATGCACCGGCGTCGTACGGCTCAACTCCCGCTGGAAGAGGCGCGGCGAAAAGACGAACCTGAACGAGATAGAATTCTCGGAGGAGTCGCCGCCGCTTGTGAAGGCTTCGCGGGTCAGTCCGTATGTGAACCTGTTGACCAGCGTATTGCTCGGAGTCCATATGTGCCCGACGGCGAACCCTATGGGGTGGCTCCAGAAGTCCGGGCTCGGAGTATCGGGGAATTGAGGCGGTCTGCTGAAGACATCCTGCTGGTAGTTGCCGCGAATAAACATCGACTGGTTGGCGGTGAGATTGAAGTCGAGCTTCGCCGTATTGGTGTTGAGCCTCACGGGCGTCGAGGCGTTGAAGCGAAAGCCGCCCGTATTGAGCCCGTCGCCGGCCGTCGGGTCGTTTGCAGGATAACGTTGCGCGGCATCGGCAAATACGGCGAGCGCCGCCGGGTTCACCCCTACCGGGAAGAGCCGGTTGATGTCGGCTGCCGTGAGCGTGGTTATTCCGCCCGACGAGTTGATGAAGCGGACTTCGCCCCGCCCCAGGCTCGCAAGCGGGACGGTCCTTACGACGCTGGTTTCGGCTGCGTCGCGGCGGCCCTCGTAGTTGTAGAAGAAGAAGGCGCGGTCCTTCATAATCGGCCCGCCGATCGCCCCGCCGAAGAGGTTGCGGATAAGCTTCGGCACGGGGATGCCCTCGCCCGTAGTGGGATCAATCGAGCGGTTGTTGAAGAAGTTGTTGGCCGTAGTAGCCGTGTTGCGATGCGCCCAGTAGGCCGAGCCGCGAAACTCGTTGGTGCCGCTCTTTGTGACGAGCGATACCTGCGCGCCGGATGAGCGGCCCTGGCTCGCATTCGGGGTCGAGGTCGTCACGCGGAACTCTTCTATGGAATCGGGCGTCACGCGGATGACGCTCGCAAAGGCCTCATCGCTGATGGGGTCGAGGCCTGTCTGCTGCTCGTTCACGTCGACGCCGTCGAGCGTTATGTTGGCCTGGTCGGAGCGCGAGCCGCTGACGTACCCGTCAGGGGTCACCGCCGGTTGCAGGCTGAGCAACTGCACCACGTTGCGTGATTCGAGCGGCAACTGCACGATCTGCGTAGAGGTGAAGTTGTTGCCGATGGTAGCGTCGGTGGTGTTAAGAAGCACGTCGCCCGCGCCTGCCGAGACCGTAACGCTCTCGGTGATGCTGCCGAGCTCAAGCTGTATGTCTACCGTAGTAGGCTTGTCAACGAGGGCGCGGACTTCGGTTATGACTGCTTTCTTGAATCCTGTGGCCTCGGCCTCGATGCGATACGAGCCCGGCAGGATCAGATCAAAAGTGTAACTGCCGTTGTCTTTGGTTGTCGTGGTGCGAGCAGCGTTGGTCTCCGTGCTTATCAGCGATACGGTCGCCCCTGAAATAGCTTTGCCCTGCGGGTCCAAAACTGTGCCGCGCACGGAAGACGCTCCCTGAGCAAACACGCTGCTGCTGCTGAGCATTATGGAA
>DASTET010000319.1:0-2277 GCA_035709445.1 Blastocatellia bacterium
TGAATGATTCCTCTGTGGTTATCCCGTTTTTGAATACAGCATGGAACTTTACGACGTTTATCTGGGTCATCAAAGCTGTGGCGACTTCCTGAGCAACCGCGCCCTGCTCGAAGACTACGAAAAGGCGATCATCGAATCCCACCCCGGCGCGATGCGTGTAGGGCTCAGCCAGCAGGATTACCAGACCGCCATTGAGTCGGGGTTCGGGGCGATAGGCGCGCGGCTCGTCCGCCCCGATTCGGACTCAGGCTGCAACATCGAGCTAAGCTACGAGAGGCTCGCGGGCGGCATCGACCGCCTCAACGCAGATTTCAACCTGCTGTTCGGCGATATAGTCTGGAAGCTCGAAATGCGCGGGGAGACGCTTAGCAACATCCTCCAGGAGATACGTCTCGCCGAGTTCGAGCGCGAGGCGCGTGCCTACCGCAACCGCGCCGAAAAGGCATATCTCAACTGCTGGTACGAAGAGGCGCTCGGCGATTTTCTCGAAGCCGAAAAACGGAACTATCCCGACTTCTCGGTCCATCGCTCGATAGCGAGCATATATCTTTATCACCTGATCGATCTGCCCCGCTCGCTCGAATACTTCTTGAAGGCGGCCAAGTACGCGCGCCCTACCGACGCGCGCCAGTCGGCAGAGTCATACTATTTTGCCGGTATCGTCTGCGCCCTCCAGCAACGGCTAAGCGAAGCCATAGACCACGCGCGCCAGGCGGTCGCGCTCAACCCTGAGCTTTATGACGCATACTACCAGCAAGCCTGCATGACCGCGCTTCTCGGCGACCGCCGCGCGGCGCTCGAAAGCCTTGAGACGGCAATAGACGGCGACCCGCGATATTACGAGCGGGCCAGGACCGATCAGATTTTCGACAGCATACGCCCGCAAGTCCAGTCGCTGCTCGATAAGCTGATGGAGACCGTCAATCAGAAACTGGCCGAAGTCCGAAAAGACGCCGAGCTTTTGAAACGTTACATCATCGCCAGACCCGAAAAGCGCGAGCGGATCACGAGCATATTTCAGACTATAGAAGAGCAGGAGGCCTCGACCGGCACATACAGGGCCGGGCTGCGATTCATGGAGACGCTCGCCCAGGCCCAGAGCGAGCTTAAGAGAATATACGATCTCTTCTTCAAACAGTATGAGATCGACGGGCGCGATTACGTGCGGTCGGTCGCCTTCAGCCCCGACGGCCTGCTTGTGGCGTCGGGGTTTCTCTACGAAGGGATAAAAGTCTGGGAAGTCGACTCGGCCGTCAAGGTGCGCTCGCTCAAGGGTCATACCTCAAGCGTGAACTCTCTTTCCTTCAGCCCCAATAATGCATGGCTCGCGTCGGGGAGCCGGGACCGCACGATAAGGCTCTGGGACGTTGAGTCGGGCCGGGAGCTTCGCGCCCTTCGAGGTCACGATGCAGAGATAAGGTCGGTCGCCTTCAGCCCCGACGGCGAATGGCTCGCCTCGGCGAGCACCGATCAGAGCGTGAGGCTCTGGCGGGCGATCACGGGCCGCGAGGTCCAGGTCTTCAACGGCCACAGGCATGCCGCGACGGCAGTCGCTTTCAGCCCCGACGGAAGGATGCTCGCCTCAGGCAGCCTCGATTCCACGGTGAGACTGTGGGACGCAGAGACGGGGCGCGAGATTCAGACTCTCGAAGGTCACGCGCGCGGGATAGAGACGCTCGCCTTCAGCCCGTGCGGGAGGTGGATCGCATCGGGCGGGACCGACAAGTCTATAAGAATATGGGAAGCGGCAACCGGAAGGAACTCGCAGGTGCTGGCCGGTCATCGCAATGATGTGACTTCGGTCTCCTTCAGCCCGGACGGAGAGCTGCTCGCGGCGGGCAGCCTCGGCCAGACCGTTCGGGTGTGGAAGCTATCGACCGGGCGAGTCATAAAGACGCTGTGGTATCCGGAGATAAGCTGGAACATGGTCGCGTTCAGCCCGAAAGGCTACTGGCTCGCGCTGGGCAGCCGCGAGCTTGAGCTATGGCTGAAGACCATATTGACCGAGGAGCAATACGCGCAGGTGAAGGCAGGTGAAGAGCACGCGCTGCTGATGAAGTACGAGCCTGAGATGACCGCGCTCCAGCGCGCGGAATGGGAGTGGATGGCCGAAGAAGAGGCTTTGAAAGAGATCGCTGAAAGCACGAAGAGCGCAAAACGCCAGTGCAGGATATGCGGGTCGAAGCTCACGGTGTTCGAGAAACTGACCCGCAAGCAGTACTGCATAATGCATAGATAGTCTAGCGCGTCTGGCGCGTCTGGCGCGTCTGGCGCGTC
>DASTET010000320.1:0-2585 GCA_035709445.1 Blastocatellia bacterium
CTGCCCGATGCGGCAGGCAAACAGGTCTCGCTCAAGGATTATGCTGGCAAATCGAAGCTCGTGCTTCTCTTTTATCGTGGGTACTGGTGACCGTATTGCCGGAAACAGCTGGCCAGTATGGCCGCTAATTACGATAAGTACAAAGCCGCAAACACAGAGATACTCGCCATAAGCGTCGATCCTCCGGAAAAGAACCGCGAGCTGGCCGATAAGCTCAAGCTCGCATTTCCGGTGCTCTCGGATACCGGTCATAAAGTCATTGACTCTTATGACATCCTTGATCCGGGCGGCAAGATTGCGCGCGCTGCCGTCTTCGTCATCGATAGGAAGGGAGTTGTCAGGTGGACATATGTAGCAGACGATTACAAGGTGAGACCGCTTGATGATCAGGTCCTCGCCGAGCTGAATAAGTTTTGATATTCAGCTCGACCTGGTCTCTTGAAGCAGCTTGCTGGTCTGCTCGAATCGGCCCAGTACGGCCATTGCCTCAATCGCCCGGTCAACCGCCGGTCGGATGTAGTCTAGATAGGCCGGATTATTCAGAACGGCGGCCTGATAAGAATAGGTGCCCACGGCCTTGAGCATTCGCTGGACCGTCATGAGAGCGAGCTCCTTTCTGAACTCTTCAATATCCTCGAGTGGAAGCTTCGATGCGCGTCTGGCTTCGATGAAGTATTCGACCGCGTCCTCAATAATACTGCTGTCGAGCGACGTGTAGGGATCGCTCAGCAGCGAAGCCAGGTCGTAGCTCGCCGGGCCCATGCGCGCGTCCTGATGGTCGATGATAAACATGCGGCCATCTTTCATCATTAGGTTGCGGGCATGATAATCGCGATGTGTGAGCACTCGCGGGCGGGCCGCAAGCTCCGAACAGATCGCCTTGAAATCTTCCTGCACGCCGTTGCTTGTGGGTGGGTCGAGCCGCACTCCGAGATGCCGGTTGAAATAGTTCGCAAAGAAGAAGCCGAGCTCCCATCTGAGCTTGGCTTCGTCAAATGCGAGATGCGAGCAGATAGAGCCTGTGCCGAGCGCGATGGGGGTCGCCTCCTGAATCTTTACAATCAGGTCGATGGCGTTTTTATAAGAGATGGCTATCTCTTCCCTGGGGCGATCTTCGAGCCATTCCTGTAGCTTGATGTCGCCCACATCTTCGATCAACAGCGCCGAGTCACTGCCGCTCGCGTCAAGGATTCGAGGGACGGGAAGCTCTGCTTCTATAAAC
Source organism: Blastocatellia bacterium (assembly GCA_035709445.1). Lineage (GTDB taxonomy): Bacteria > Acidobacteriota > Blastocatellia > UBA7656 > UBA7656 > DASTET01. Next base: position 1,223 of record DASTET010000320.1, read on the forward strand.
AGGCCGGTCACTTCTATGTGCGCGCACGGGTCGTTTGCATAGGTGAGGCGGGCTGATGGGTTCGCGGCTTCGAACCTTGCAAGCCGTTCGACGGCCGGCTCTCTCTCATCGAAAGGATCGCTATAAAGCGCTATGATGATGCTCTTTTCACCTGACCGCGCGCGAAAGTATGACCGGGTCGAGGCGTCGCCGGTCACCCGACTGATGACCACTCCTTCGCCGTTGCCTATATACTCAGCCGCAAGCTGTCTTACTCGCGGCGCGATCATCTCTTCAACCAATGAAGTCATAATCTTTTGGACTGAGCAATCCGACGCGTCTAGCTGATGATTGCCGACTGCTCGACGTCCGCCTTAAACCTCCGCAATGGAACTATAACATTCTCCCCCTCGATCCGACCCCGCTCCAGCTCGCCGATCATATCGCGGCGAACGACAACTGCGCGCTCGATAATCGCTCCTGCCGGTATGCGCACACCGTCGGCCAGGACTGAATATCTGACCTCCGCCCCCCGCTCCACGGTGACGTTTTCCCACAGCACAGATTGAGTGACCTCCGCCCCCGGTTCGATGATTGTTCCCGCGCCTGAGATGACCGATAAACCCTCCCTGTCTGCAAAAAGGAGGCTTGCTTCGAGATACCTGCTGAGCGTGCTCATCTCGTACCAGTCTCCCTCTGAGATGTGAGCGACGACCGCTTCGCCTCGCTCGATAGCGCGGGGATAGACATCGATTGTCGAATGTGAGAAGCAGTTGCGCGGGATGTAGTCAAATATGCGAGGAGATAGAGCCTGGATGCCGGTAAACATCAGCGGCGTGGTTTCTGCCGGGTCCAGCTTGCCCGGGGCATCGGGGAATCCTGCAAATCGAGTGATCCATCCCCGATCATCTATCTCTACGATGCTGAAATGCTCGCGCGCGGCATTCTCTCTGAGCACGAGCGTGGCCAGAGCCTCCCTCTCCCGGTGAGTTTGAACGACGCTATCAAGGTCGATATTGGTGACGATCTTGCCGTTGATTACGATGAAATCGTCATCAGAGAGCAGGTCCCTGACGCGGTCGAGCGCGCCGGATGTTCCGAGTATCTCTTCCTCGTAGGAGTAGTGGATTCGCACATCGAACTGCGACCCGTCCCCGATTGCCCGCTTTATTGAGTCAGGCTGATGGTGAAGGTTGACGATGATATCTCGTATGCCGTGCCGGGCAAGATATTCGACCGAATAAGATATGAGCGGGCGATTGAGAAAAGGTATGGCCGGCTTGGTCCTGTCTTCAGTCAGAGGCCAGAGCCGGGTACCAAACCCTGCCGCTAAGATCATTGCTTTCATGTCAGGATTCTATTTTCAGCGTTCGGGATTCGGGAG
>DASTET010000321.1:0-2612 GCA_035709445.1 Blastocatellia bacterium
CTACAACCTGGGGGACCCTCAGATCTTCGCCCGTCGCAAGCATCCAGGCGGCGGAGTTGGCTTTCGCGAGCCTCTTTTGAAACCGCGCCTCAATCCCCGTAAGATCGCCCGCGTGTCGAGCCCGCTGGTGTTCGATGCACTCCCTCAATGTCTCGGCCCCAAGCGCCGCCGTGGTCATTCCCTGGCCATAGACGGGATTGAATGCGCAGGCGGCATCGCCCATCACTATTAATCCCTCAGGACGTCGGGTCAGATGCTCGTAATGGCGGACGCGGTTTTCGGTCGCGCGGTATGTGTAAATGTCCGACAGCGGCTCCGCATCTTTGATGGCGTCGTAGATGATGGGCGTGCGCATGCTGCGGGCGAATTCGAGGAACCCTGCCTCATCCGTAGGGGGATAGTCGCGCCCAAGCCCTACGATGGTCAGAAGCCATCGGTTACCTTCAATGGGAAAGAGCACGCCGCCGCGAGTGTGTGCGGGCGGGGCTGCCTGGACGTAAAGCCCCTGCCAGTCGCGCCTGCTTTCGGGCTGGCGATAGATGCGGCTCGCATATCCGAGAAAGGCGTTTATGACGGTCTCTTCGGGCGGCGCGTAGCCAAGCTCTTCAAGCCACTTGGGCGTCTTCGACCCGCGCCCGCCCGCATCGACTACAAGGTCGGCCTGAAGGTTGTTGAACCTCTCTGTGTCCCAGTGCGGGCGGGTGCGGAGATTCAAGCGAAGGCCGGTTATACGGTCGCGCGCGGCGTTTGAAGTGAGGCCCGTCACGTCGCACTCGTCAATGAAGTAAATACCGGGGATGGCAGAGACCCTGCGGCGGACCCGGAATTCCAGCAGGTCGCGGCTTGTGGGGAGTATCCCTATGTTTGATTTGAAACGTACGCCCCACCCGGCCGGCGTAAGCCATTTCACGTCAGCCGCCATGTCGGCCATCGGCGCGCTCGCCTCGGCGAGCTCTTGCATTATGCCGGGAAACATCTCCTCAAGGATGAGCCTGCCGCGCGCAAGCAGCACGTGAAGGTGCCGCGCCTGGGGCACGCCTTTGCGAGAGGCGGGCTCCAGGGGGAGCTGGTCCCTTTCGATAACGGTAACCCGGTCGAAGTGATCGGCGAGCACGCGAGCGGCCAAAAGCCCGGCAAGGCTTCCGCCTATGACGACGGCGTGGCCCCTGCCGTCCATCCCGGAATTCTCTTTGATAAGGTCCGAAAACCTCTGAGTATTCATCTCTCCAGCCTTTCCGTTCTTTAACTCAATCACTCGTTAGCCTCGACGGCCCAATCTACCGCCGATGCGGCTTTAATGTCTTTAAAGCGATATAAAAGAGTTCTAAAGACGCTCAAGCAATTGGCAATAAAGCGGTTTCTTGTGAGCTTGAAAGCTTTGGGGCAGGCTGGTATTGTCTGTCTGCTTGGCAGGAAAGCTCGTCCCTCATGATGAGGTAAGAATGCTGAAAAGAATCATCTGGCTATCGGTTTTATTGCTTCTGACCGGGTGCGCGCTTCGCGCCGGGGAGGCCCCCCCTGAAGACGTCGACAAGGCCGCCGCGTTGTTTTTCGAGCGGTTAAAGAGCGCGGAGTACGAGGTCATTTATGCGGACGCATCAGAGCAGTTTAAAGAACAGGTCGACAAGGCGACGATAATCGATAACCTGAAGCAGATAACCGCGCTGGGCCGAATCCAGGACTATCGCCGGTTGAGAATGATTTTTGAAGGCGAAGGCAAGAACCGTGTGGCCTCGCCGGTCTACAGCGTCATATTCGACCAGAACGTCACCGAGATCACGGTAAACTTCAAAGACGAGGGCGGCGAGTGGAAGCTCGTAGGCTTCTCGGTCAAGCAGCGCGGCGGCGGCGGTCCCGTCCAGCCGAGCTGATAAATAGAAGATAATGCGCAGCAGATATTACCGCAGAGGTAAAATTGCCTGCGGCATCCTCTGCGATGAATCTTATTAACGCATAATCTCTTGCTTCGCGCTGATCTATAGCCCTTCGGAGGTCTCATGAAAAAAGGATTGATCCACGCTTCTATAGTCGCAGCCCTTTTTGTCTTCACATCGCTTGTTGGGGCCGATGTGAGGGGTCTGCTTGAAGAGAAGGCCGAGCGGGAGGAGGTCAAGGCCGCCCCTACGGGACGCTCAATCTCGGCAATCGACGCCCGCACTTATCGCAGCCCCGGGCGGCTTCGCAAGGTCGTGGTCGAATCGAGCGACCGCGAGACGCTTTCCGAGGCCACGCTGGCCGGCGCGATTGAGCTCTGCGATTACGGATCGTTCCGGCTTTTAGCCATCGATCAGGCCGCGCTCGACAGCCTTGAAACATCGCCGCGCCTCAAGGTGCGCGACGACTTCAACCTGCTCCTGTTGCGGTCGGGGGTTATCGATACGACTGCGGGCGAAGGACCGGGAACGCTTCTCGGAATGGGGCGCCGAGTCCGGCTCGGCGCGGCAAAGCACGCCCCAACGGATCAGGCAGCAAGCCGTCGCGGGCCTCGACTGCGGCTCGTTCAATTCGCTGGCCCGGTCAGAAGCGAATGGCTCGATCAGCTTCGCGCGAGCGGTCTTGAGCTGGTCGCCTATGTCCCTAACAACGGATATCTGGTTCGAGGCGACGAAAGG
>DASTET010000322.1:0-2416 GCA_035709445.1 Blastocatellia bacterium
CGTCGTTGACTTCGATGACCCCCTCCTGGCTGTGCTCGTCATGGTCTTCGCCCGCATGCTTGCCTTCGACGGCGGGAGGAGTTTCAACCGCAACCGTAACCTTTTCAGGCCGAGGCCAGAGTAAGAATAGAATCATCGCGAGAGTAACGACCGCCATTATCGCTATCAGTATTACCGCGCGAGGCGAGGTGCGCAGGCGCGCATAGATTCGCCGCATCACGGTAGAAGTATGATCTTCAAGGCCGTCATCGGTCTCTATCGACTTTCGCATAAGATTATCGTCGGGCATGGCTTTACTCTCTTTTCATTTCATTCCGGTCGTTGCCAGAAACACCCATAGCAGAATTCAGATCGGCCAGGGCCTTATAACGCTCGGTAAGGGCTTCCGTGTATTCGCGCTCGGAGTCCATCAACCGGCGCTGCTCGGCCAGCAGTTCGGTCATTCGGAACGCGCCTAACTCGTAAGCGCCGCGAATCGACTTTACGTTTTGCGTAGAGCGAGCCAGCACACCCTGCTCGAATATGGCTACAGCGGACTGCGCGGCCACGTATCGCGCGAAGGCGCTCGCCACGTCGGCCCTGATAACCTGTTCGGCAAACTCGCGACGGCGCTGAGCCTGAGCGATTGCGGCGGCGGCTTCCGTCTTCGAGCCCTGGTTCCTGTTGAAGAGCGGAATGCTCAAGGATACTCCGAAGGACAGGGTATTGTCTTTGTCCCGGATCGCTCCAACGGGAGTGTTATCGAAGAGAGACCGACTCCTTGAATACCTTGTGAAGGCGGAAATGTCGGGCCTCGCCTGCGCCAGCGCAAGCTCATACCCTGCTTCGGCAACTTTTTCGAGCAGGCGCGCGAGCCGCAGATCGGGGCGCATACGCATTGCAGTATTTATCGCTTCTTCCAGTGAGGCTGGCGGCTTCGAAAATGTCGGCGCGACAAGATCCTCCTTCAGCCGCAATGGCTCATCAGGAGATACCCCTGCAAGAGACTTCAACCGCAGAAGCGCCGATTGGAGGCGGCCCTCCACAAGCGCGCGTCGCGATCTGAGGCGGTCGACCTCTGCGCGCAAGAGGTTCAATTCTATTGGAGCAGACTCGCCCTCGCTAACGCGGGCTTCGACTATACGCGCAGTTTGCGTATCGAGATTGCTCAACCCTTCCGTGATTTCAAGCTCGCGGACCGCCGCAAGCGCCTCGGCATAAGCGGCGCGAATCTCGGCGCTCAAACGTCGCTCGCGGTCGGCAATCTCTGCCTCCACTGCTTCAAGCTCCGCTCTTGCCAGATCAACACGGCGCTGGCGCTGGCCGTTAAGCTCAAGAGGCAGTGAAAACCCCACGCTCGTTTCATCTTCGCCAGGCGTGCCTGTCAGGTGTCCGGTCGTGTGCTCGAAATCAACAGTCGGGTTTGCCCTTAGTCCTGCCTGCCTCAAACGACCTTGCGCCTTCTTTATTTCAAGGCGCGCGGCGGCAAGCTCTATATTCGAAGCGAGCGAGCGCGCGACAAGCTCGCTCGACGAAGTCCCTTGCAGAGGATCGAGGTAGGCAGAATGAGCCGGGCTTTGCCCGAAGCTGAAATCGGGCGATGCAAAAAGCAATGCGCAAAGTAGGACAAATGATATTCGAAAGTTGCGCTTTAACTGAGGCAACATTGATCTGACCTTTCTTAAGCTACGACCAGCCGGTCGAGGTTGAATACCTGTGGCATTCAACGCCCGACCTGACAGGCTTATAGAATAGTGTTGGACTTCAGTGTTTCGTTAACGGGAAGCGTTGAGCAGATGCCCGCAAACAGGCAGGGAAAGGCACACGACCGTCACCGACACTTCGGGCCAGCGTTCAGATGTCTTGAAGCTCTAAGAAAGGCGAGGAGGGTGATAATGTTGATAGGGGTGTCCCGTAGGGAACGATGATCTCAACGGCTCGATATCTGACACCTCTCGCAGTATGCCTTCAACAACAAACCGTTGACTCGGCAGAATATGAGAGCAACAGCAGAAGCAATCCTCATCGTTATGCGTCGGCGTCTGAGATTGCTCCCCGTGAGGGTCGGCGGGCGTTTCGGGCGAAGCTATCGATATAGCTCGACTTGCTGGAATATTCTCGACGTTTGCGGCAGGTAAAAGTGGCAGCCCCATCTCTTCGCTGCAAAGATGGGGACTCATCAAGTCTGCGGCCGTAAACAGAAAGAAGAAGATCGCAAGTCCGCGACTTAAATAGCTTTCCCTGAGCCATCTCATAAAAGCACTCTCAAGCGACCGAGATTATATCCTGCCGGAGTGCTCATAAACAACAGCAGGACCATCCAGTTCCCGGATGAGACAGAGGATTTTGACCACAGAGGACACCAAAGGATCACAGAGGGATAAGGATTCTCCTCTGCGTCCTCTGTGATTATTTCGACTTTGATCGATAAGAATTT
>DASTET010000323.1:0-3152 GCA_035709445.1 Blastocatellia bacterium
GCCAGCCAGGTCCTCATACTCCCTGTCATACCCCCTGCCATAGTCGTACCCTCGCCGCATAGGCGTGCCCGACGTGCCAAACTCCCTGTCATAATCCAGACCGTAATTATACCCTCGCCCCGTACGGTCGTAATCACTCTCCGATCCGTACCTCCTGCTTCCACGCCCCTGGCTGTAACCCTCGTCGTCTGACCTGCCGTAACGGCTTTCTCTTCCATACCGACCACGCTCGTAATCTCGGTCGTAGCTCTGTTCATCTTCGTCGTAACGCCTCGAATAACGGTCACGATTGTAATACCTTGACATTGATTGCTCCCTCCTTTGATCTAAGATTTCGTCGCGTTTCTGAACGATTCTTCGGCTGTGTATATTTTCCCGACAAGTTAGGTGCAATAGATGTGCCGCCCGATCAAATACTCGGATTCGCTTTGATCTCTTCACAGAATCAAATCTTTATGGAGTGGGATAAGTATGCTTGAAAGTGAAATGTGTGCTCTGATCCATCTTCAAGTTGTCCCAGTTATGTACCGGCGTCTGCATTCTTGCCCATACATATTACAGATGCAGGTGCGGCCTCTAACCCGCCGGGCATCACTTCTCGATAGGCATTCAGATAATAGGCCGCCATTCGCTCAGGGGTGAACTCGGCGGCGCGAAACCGCGCGCGGGCGGCGAGCGCCTTGCGGCGGGTCGTGTCTCGAATCAAGCCCTCAATCGCTTCCCTGAGCGCGTGAGAGTCATCTGGATGGACGAAGACCGCAGCGCCTTCCCAGTTCTCGCGAAGGCTTGCGATATCTCCCAGGACGAGCGCGCACTCCGAAAGCGCCGCCTCAAGAACCGATAGCCCGAACGGCTCATAACGGGCGGGCAAAGCATAGATCGATGCCCTTCCGAGCCACGCGGCCATCGCCTGAGCCGACAGGCGACCCAGATGGCGGGCACTTTTCGATTGAGCGGTCCCGCCGTCGAGATGATTTCGCCCTCCTGCCATATAAACCGGCCAGCTCAAACAGGGCGCGACCCTTTCAAGCGCGGCTACATTCTTCGCTTCATCCCACAGCCGCCCCGCTGTAAACACGATCTTTTCTTTATGGGTGCGACGGAAGAGTCTCGGGTCTCGACCGTTGGGGATCACGACCGATTTTGTTGCCCTGCCGTAATACCGAGCGATCTCTGAAAGTATGGCTTTCGTCGGGGCGATAACCATATCGGCGGCGCGCAGGCCCCGCGCCACTTTCGAGCGATACTCGTCGCAGACTGGCGGCTCAGCCTCTCCTTTGACGGCCCTCCACCACGAGAGCACACACGAGTGCGCGACTACGATCCTGGGCGCATGAAAGGGCAGCGCCGCATGAGAGTAGCCGTTCAGATGTACCACGTCAGGCTGAAGCCGGTCTTCAAGATCGAGCAGCCACCGGCCCGCTTGCTCGACTTCCTTCCATGGATCATTCATCCATTCGAGCTTGAAGCTGCTTTCAAAGAGGCGAAGACCGGCGATAGGTTTTATATCGACCAGTTGCTCGTTGGAGAGAGGAGCGCCCATCGTGGCGAGCACAACTTCGACGCCCGTTGCTTCGAGGGCCCGTGCGAGTTCGAGCACGTATGTCCAGACGCCACCCACGCTGTCGGCAGACATCAGTATTCGGCGGGGGGACGGTTGGTTGAGCATCGGTCTTTAACCTCCATACTTACCGGGCACAGGTCACTTCGAGCGCCAGCGAAACTCTCTGACGCCGAATGTCTCGTGATTCGAGGAGCCGGTCAAAGCGGCTCGTCACGCCCTTTTGAATATTGACAAGCGGTTTCCGATGAGTTGCGGCCCGAAACTTACTTATGTCGAAGACCCTATAGCGACGGACGGAATGTCTTGGCTGTTGCGAAATCTTTGTGATGAGGTGAGACAGAAAAGAACCCTATGAGAAAGTCATTCTCAGTTTTCCACATTTTCATTGATCGGGCGGCGCTTTCCGGCAAGCGGAAGGCGCTGGAGGCTACCTTTCGGCCATCGATGCAGGGTGGTATGCCTCCTGCGCCCTCTGTAAATGAGACGAGCGTTGGCCGCGGAATCGATTCGGCAACTTACACACGGTCTCGCGCCCCGGTCTCTCCCGAGCTTCGAGCGCAGTTCGCGCAGCAATAGAACGAGCCGTCCGCCTCTATGCCGTGCCCGATTATTCTGCATCCGCAGTGTTTACAGGTCGGCGCAAGTTTGTGAATGGCGCACTCAAAGCTATCGAATACATGCCTGTTGCCTGCCGCAATGACCTCGAATGCCTTGTCGTAGTTGTTTCCGCATACCTCGCACTGTGCCATTGGTCGCTGCTCCTTTCAAAGATATTGCGTCACACAGAAATCAAAGCATCTCGCAAGCCAGAAGCTTCGAGCGATCTTCCTCGTCCCTGGCACGCCTGTTGCAGTTATTAAAGGTTTTGCAAGAAGACGGAACGGGGGTTTTAGTACCCGAAATACTATTAATACGCAGCAGTATGCTGCAAAGCTCAGGAGGTTAACTATGAATAAAGGACTCGGATTGATTAGCGGCATCGGCCTGGGCGCGGGGCTGATGTACATACTCGACCCCGACAGGGGCAACAGGCGGCGGGCGCTTATGCGCGACAAGGTGTCGCGGGCCGCTAACAGGATGGGCGATGCTATAGAGACTACCGCGCGCGATATGAGCCACCGAGCGCACGGTGTAATGGCGGAAACGAAAAACATTCTCTCAAAGGACCAGCCCGAGGATGATGTCCTCGTTGCGCGAGTGAGATCGAAGATGGGGCGAGTCGTGAGCCATCCACATTCTATCAACGTAGAAGCCGAAAGCGGGCGGGTGACGCTGAGCGGTCCCATACTTGAAAGCGAGGTCGACAGGCTGCTCAGTTGCGTCTCAGGGGTTCGAGGCGTGACCGAGGTAGTCAATAATCTGGAAGCTCATAAAGAGGCGGGCGATGTGCCAGGGCTTCAAGGCGGAAGTCACAGGCCCGGCACGCGGATAGACGTTTTGCAAAAGAACTGGTCGCCCGCGACGAGGACGCTGGTCGGGACGGCTGGCGCTCTGGCTACAGTTTATGGTCTGAGGCAGCGGGGACTTCTCGGAGCCGCGCTCGGCGCGACCGGCGTCTGCATGCTGACGAGCGGGATCACCAACAAGC
>DASTET010000324.1:0-2179 GCA_035709445.1 Blastocatellia bacterium
AGATGTACGACAAAGCAGGCTCGGTGTTGAGAATAGAGACAACCATCAACTGCCCCAGGAGATTCCGTGTTAGACGGAGAATGAACAGAGACGGGAAGGTGGTTGTCAAAAACCTGCCGATGAGGAAAGGCATAGCAGACATCAACAGAAGAGTAGAAGTAAGTCGAGCAGCCAACTCTCGTTATCTTGACTCTCTGGCAGTAGTAGGAGAGCCAAAGCCGTCGCGAAAAGTCTTTGACGAAGTGAGCCGAAGAGTCGAAGTGAACGGAAGAAAGTACCGTCCGCTTCGACCGATCACGGCAGAAGAGAGCGAATTGTTCAGGGTGGTTCTCAAAGGAGAGAACCAGATACAGGGGATTCGCAACGCGACCATCAGAAAGGAAGTTTATGGGGATGAAAAAAGTGAAGAAGCGAGTTACTACAAAGCGACTGCGCGAGTGAGTAGAAGGCTGATGTTATTGCGAGCACATGGATTGATATACAAGGTGGCGAAAACGAATTATTATCGAGTGACGAAGAAAGGGCATGAGGTTATGTCAACAGCAATAAAGTTTCGTGAAAGCGAGATCGCTTTGCTAGCAGCATAATTTCTTGCTCAAAAAACAAAAAGTTGAGACCTTGTAACACAGAGGATTGAATTATTCTCTTCTGTCTCGACCGAGAAATGATCCGTCCTCTTGCTTTAGCTTCGCCCGTCGATTATAAGCAACAGGACTGATCGCGGGATACATTTGAGAAGGTCTTCATGAAGCGAGCGGTCTTATCACTGCTGTTGGTGACGGCGGCCTTGATCGAGGGCGGACAGGCTGTTTCTTGCTTCAACCCAACGGCCCTGGACCGCATCGTTTCGGACGCGGGCTACTCCCCATACTCTATCGCGGCAGGCGATCTTAACGGGGACGCTCATCCGGAGCTTGTCGTGGCAGATCGCAATGCCGACTCTGTTGCCGTCTTGATCAACAACGGGAAGGGCGGCTTTCTTGGCCGCAAGGCTTATAATACCGGTCACTCTCCGGTCTCCATTGCCCTCGACGACCTCAACCGCGATGGCAGGCTCGACCTTGTAGTGGCGAACTCCGGCAGCGACAGCATCTCGGTCCTGCACGGCAGCGGCGATGCCGTATTCAGCAGCAGGACCGACTATGATACCGGCCGGTTGCCCTGCTCTGTAGTGACCGGGGACATCAACTCCGACCTTATCCCCGATATTGTCGTGAGCAATCGATACAGCCACACGATCTCGGTCTTCATCGGCAAAGGGGACGGCGCATTCAAATCGAAATCAGACTATCGGGCAGTGAGTCTACCCTGTTCAGTGGTCATAGGCGACCCCGATGGGGATGGAAAGGGCGATCTGCTGGTTTCCAGTTGCTTCGATCACACCGTTTCAGTTTTGCCGGGCGCCGGTGATGGCCGGTTCGGGCCGCCTTCGCGGTATGCCAGTGAGAGCAAAGCGCGAATCTTAATGATGAGCGATTTCAATGGAGACCGCTTCCCCGATCTTCTGGCAGCGGCTCGCTTCGGCGACACGGTCTCAATTCGTCTGAGCGACGGCAAAGGCGGACTGGCTGCGAAACTCGAATACAGGGTGGGCGACTGGCCCTGGTCGTTTGCGCCGGGCGATTTTAACAAGGATGGAAGAACCGACATTGCCGTCGTCAATTCCGGCGGCCAGACGGGCCGGACCGGCTCGATCTCAATACTGTTGAACATCGGCCAGGGCGCGTTCGACGTAAAGGCCAATTACCTGACGGGCAACGCATCTCACTCGGTGGCCGCAGCCGACCTCAACGGCGACGGCCATCTCGACCTGGCGGTATCTAACGGGTGCTACGATCTCGGAGGCAGCGTCACGATACTGTTCGGGAAAGCGGACGGCACCTTTGGCCAGAAGGCGGAATACCGTACGGGCGGATACAAGGTGTGGATCGCGTTCAGCGAAGACGGCGATCCTTCAGATCCTGCCACAGACTGGGTCCAGAGCTTTCCGGTCAGCCTGTTCCCGCTGGTCTTTCGAACGCGCTGAGCTAATCATCTCCTGACGAAGGGATTGCTTATGCGGACGTGGGGGCCGCGGGTAGTCACGGGCGGAGCGGGGTGAAACGGCTTGCGGGGCAACCCCAGAGCGGGAAAGAAGACTACAAACGTGCGGTCTTCAAAACAATAGGAATGATGATGA
>DASTET010000325.1:0-2142 GCA_035709445.1 Blastocatellia bacterium
TGGATGCTGCTGCTCATCTTCATGGTGCTTGTGACCTGGCGCGCGGAGGTCTGGATACCCGGGGTCCGAAGCAAGATCACTCTAACGGACACTTTCATATTCGTCGGCGCGCTTATGCTCGGCCCCTGGGCGGCTGCCGCACTCGCTTCGATAGACGGGCTCGCAAGGTCGCCGCGTGGCGCGAAAGCAAAGCGGCTTGCGACGGTCGGCATAAATATGGCCGCCATGAACTTGGCCGTGCTAGGCGCTTCGCTGCTGGCCGTCGAGATGTTCGGGCCGCTCGAACAGCTAGTTTATGACGCGGACCGCGCCCACGAATTCGCCCTCGCCGTGATAGTCATCGCGCTCGGCAGCTACGTCATCAACACGAGCATCGTTGCGGCGGCAGTGTCGCTGTCGAAGAACCGGGGATTCATAAAGACCTGGATAGGGAATTATCTCTGGACCTGGGTCGCCTTCGTCGTCGGGATGCTGGCCGCCGGGCTGATCTGCAAGGTCATAGTCGCTTTCGGGTTCCACTGGCTGATCATATCCATCCCGATAATGTTGCTGACCTATCTGACCTACAAGATATACCTCGACAAGGTTGAGACATCGAACCAGCACATCGAAACGCTTACGAAGCTGCACCTTGCGACCATCGAATCGCTTACCATGGCGATAGATGCCAAAGACCCGCTCACGCGCGGCCATATCAAGCGCGTGAGGAGGCTCGCCGAAGCCCTGGCCCGCGCCATTGGTTATTCCGAAGACCAGATGGAAGGGCTGAAGGCGGCGGCGCTGCTGCACGACATAGGCAAGCTGGCCGTGCCTGAACACATACTGAGCAAGCCGGGCCGCCTCAGCTCCGCAGAGTACTCAAAAGTGATGATCCACCCCGTGGTCGGCGCAGATATACTGAGCAACGTCGAGTTCCCTTATGAGGTGGTCCCGATAGTCAAGCACCATCACGAGAGGTTCGACGGGACCGGATATCCGAGCGGGCTCAAGGGCGAAGAGATCCCGCTCGGCGCGCGGATAATCACGGTCGTCGACTGCTACGACGCCCTCACGACGAATCGCCCCTACCGCCCGCGCTACACGTGCGAGCAGGCGCTTGAGCTGATGCGCCGCGAATCGGGTCGCACGTTCGACCCGGCGGTGCTCGAAAAGTTCTTCGAGATAATCGAGTCGCTCGAAGAGAGCCTGCCTGTCTTTGCCGCGCCCACCGTCTCGATACCCGGCATAGAGCCCGACCTCACGGGCCAGCTCGTCGAGAATGCGTTCGGCAAGACGAGGACCGAAAAGGCGCTGCGCGATATAGCCGCGGCCCAGCGTGAAGTGCTCTCGCTTTACGAGATATCGCAGACGCTCGGCTCGACTCTGAAGCTCTCGGAGGTGCTGCCGATCATAGCAGCCAAGCTGGAAAACATCGCCAACTTCACGACCCTCGTCATATTCCTCTCCGAAGGCGCCCGGCTTCGCGCCGCCTACTGCATAGGCAAGAACACCGAGGCGATCAAGGGCGTAGAGATGGCGATAGGCGAGGGCGGGACCGGATGGGTCGCCCAGCACCGGCAGGTGCTCATAGGCGGCAGCCCGCTTGCCGACCTCGAGCTCCCGCTCGGCCCCCTGGCCGCCTCTTATCGCTCTACGGCCATCTTCCCGCTTCTCAAGGAAGAGACGCTCATAGGGACGCTCGCGCTCTACTCGGAAGAGGACCGAGGATACTCGACCGACGAAGTGCGATTGCTCGAAACGATAGCTTCGCACGCCGCCTCGGCTGTGCATAACGCGCTCGTGTTCGAGCGTACGCAGGAATCGGCGCTGACCGACAACCTGACGGGGCTGCCGAATTCCCGCTATATGTACAGCTTCTTCGACCAGGAGCGTAACCGCGCCGACCGGCACGGCTACCCGCTCGTCCTGCTTATGATGGACCTCGACGGGTTCAAGAAGATCAACGACACCTACGGCCATCACGTCGGCGACGAGATACTGAGGAGCATAGCGCAGGTCGCGCGCAACCAGCTCAGGACCGGCGACACGCTCATACGGTACGCGGGAGATGAGTTCGTCGCCATACTCCATCGCGCCACGCCCGAGATTGTGCTCGACCTCAAGCAGCGGCTCCAGACGGCAGTCGACGGGTTCGCCCACGAA
>DASTET010000326.1:0-3253 GCA_035709445.1 Blastocatellia bacterium
TGCATTCGCAGGTCGAAGCGGGCGTCGCGCAGGGCTATTGTATAGCCGTCCTCGCGCTCCTGGACCGTGGCCATCGGGTAGCGGGTGAAATTCAGAAAGGCGCGCGCGTCGGGCGACCGGCGCAGGGCTTCCAGGAACCTCTGGTCGAGCGCGGCGGCCTGTCGCCACTCGCCCTGCGAGCCTGTAAGACCTACATAACGGGTGTATATGAATTCGTCCGAGCTAGTCACGGCCTGCCAGAGCAGCGGGTTTGCGGGCGTAGGCCAGGTGACGGGCATCCGGGCTCCTGCGTCCGGCATAGAAGCCGCGGCCTTATCCTGCGCTTCCTGACCGGCTATCCACATCCCGCCGTAGTAAAGCGCAAGGGCAAGCAGCGCATACCGCGCGATGGAGTCGCCTGCCCGACCCCATCTGAGAAGCGCGCCTAAAACAATTACCGCAAGCCCCGCGAACCAGACGGCCCGCACTGCCGTCGGGATCTTAATCGGGAAATCGGGCGTGGGCTCGGTCAGCGTCGTCGCGACTAAAAGCCCCATAAGGACGCCGACCGATGCCCAGAATGTTATACGGGCCGGGTCTCTGGCCGTCAGCCACACCCCGGCTGCTCCGAGCATAAGCCATATCCATGGATCGACGACGAAGGCGAGGTCGCCATAAAACCAGCGGTCGCTGAAAGGCATCAACGGGCGCACGCCGTAAGAGTTTGTGAAATCCATGAAGACGTGCCCCAGCCCGCCCAGGCACGCGAGCAGGAAGACGCGAAAGGGCCTGATTGGTCGCCGGAACGGGTCCCTGCGAAGGCGAAACCTTCGGTCAATATAGACGAGCACAAAAGCGAGCGCCGCAGCAAGGATCGCTACGCCGACAAACCCGTGTGTGAATCCGCGATGATACGTAAGGTAAGAGAGCGTCCCGCCCCTGAACCGTGAGAGCACATCTATGTCCGGCAGGTTCGACGAGATGATAAGGGTAGTAGTAGCAAGCGGGGTCGCGCGTTCAAGTCCTGCCTTTGCCAGCGTGAGCCCGAGGAGTGTATGCGCGAAATTCTCCATCAGATAAGTCTAGCGCGTCAGGAACAGTCTAGCGCGTCTGGCGCGTCGCTTTTGAGACAGACATCGCACAAATCAGATGTTGCAAAGTAATCAACACCGCGGGGAGCGGGACGCGCTAGACGCGCGACTCGCTAGACGCGCCAGACTCTCATGGTGTCGCGTTGGGTAACGGCAGCTCCTTTACGCGATCCGGCGCAAGAGATGAGAGCCGGCGCTCTGCTTCCGACCCGGTTGTGGTCGCGCGTTCGGCCTTGGCAGCCTCGAAATAGGCTTCCACAGCCTTTTCCGTCTGTCCTGCCTTTTCGTAGGCGCGGCCAAGCTCGAGTTGCACCGCCTGCTTAGGAATGAAGCTTGAGCCGAGGAGTTTCTCGTAAATCTCTATGGCCTTGTCGGTCTCGGTGTTGGCGGCATAGTCTTCGGCCAGGGCAAGCCGCGCGAGGTCGGAAGTCTTGACGTCATTCTTTTCGGCCACCTCCTGCAAGAGGCGCGCCCCCTTTTCGCGGTCGAAATGCAGATAGGCCACCCCGGCATAGTAACGGCCTATCTCGCCGTAGTAGCCCGAATAATCACCGGCCAGCCGCTCGAAAGCCTCAGCCGTCTCCTGCCATTTCGTTCTTTCATCGGTGTAGGTCTTGCCGGCTGTGTTTATGGGGGTGGTTGTAACAGACGAAGAGCCCAGGACGGGGGCGTTGTATTTTTCAAATGCCGCCGCAAACGCGGCTGCGGCCCGGTTGCTGCGCCAGGATAAAAAGGTCGAGCCTGCCATGTAGAGCACGACCAGCCCGACTATTATGCCGACCACGATAATGACCGGGCGACCTCTCTCCTGCAACCACTCCTGAGTCGCCTCGTAAAAACGGATCATAGGGTCGTTTCTAAACTTCATGTCCTTGACCGCGATCCGGCCCTTCTTTTTACCCATGTATGAGAAACCTCCTAGACATCTTGCTCGACGCGCAGCCATATAACATACTGCGCCGGTTTGCAAAGCAAAGGAGAACATAACGGCCCGCTCAGCAGATTGTCAAGAACAGGGGTCTTGTCAGGGGTCAGGGCCTGTTGCCTGATTATCATTGTGACGGTGATTGATGATTCAGCATTCAACGAGCTAATGATACTATAGCCCTGACCCCTGACCCCCGATACCTGATCCCTGTTTTCCGCACGTGTCCTGTGTTAGATTAAACATTGCTGGAACAATCTGGCCGGATAGGGTGTCTAACTTTAGCGACAAGTGAGGTGCAGGGTCACCGCCCGTTCTCCTTGAAGCTATTACGGCGCTCGGCTTTCTTGAGGCGAGCGGTGGCCCGTTCCGGTCATCAAGGGAAACAAAGGAGCGCCGCTCGTGTCATCCGGAGATATGGCCGCACTGGAACAAACCACGCTCGCGCGGATCGAGCTTGAGACTCGCTCGATAGAGCAGCGGAGCGAAGAGAGGCTGATTGCCAGGCTGCGCGCCAACGATCTGGAGGCATTTGAAGAGCTGGTAAACCATTTCGAACGCTCCGTCTATTCGCTCTGCTTCCGACTGCTCGGCGATTCGGAAGACGCCCGCGATGCGGCGCAGGAGACGTTCTTAAAGGTCTATCGAGGGCTTTCGACCTTTCGCGGCGAATCGGGGCTGAAGACCTGGGTATATCGCATCGCAATAAACCAGGCGATGAACCAGCAGCGGTGGTGGCGGCGGCGGCATCGTGACGAGACCGTATCGCTCGACCTCAGCCGGGGCGAAACCGAGACCACGCTCGCAAGCACATTGCCCGGCAAGCTCGCTTCGCCCGAACAGATGGCAATCGCCAGCGAACGAGAGCGGCGCATAATGAGCGCGCTCGCCGAGATAAAACAGGAGTATCGGGTCGCGCTCGTCCTGCGCGAGATCGAGGAGCTGTCTTACGAAGAGATCGCCGAGACGTTGATGATCTCTATAGGCACCGTCAAATCTAGGATCGCTCGCGGGCGCGAAGAGATGCGCCGGCGAATCAAAGACCTCATATGAACCTCTGGAACTGAAAAATGTGGCGTTATGAAATGTAAGGATTTTCAATCGACTGCTTCCGCTTACCTGGATTGGGAGCTTACCGACAGCCAGGCCCTTGAGTATCGCAATCACGTGGCGGTCTGCGCAGAATGCAAAGAGCACCTGGCGGAGACTGAAGCCGCGTCGATGATGCTCAGGAGCATCAAGCCGCCCGATGTCCCTC
>DASTET010000327.1:0-4290 GCA_035709445.1 Blastocatellia bacterium
GTTCGCGCCCACTGTGACGGTATCGATCACCGCATCCGTCCCGGTCGATATGACCGAGACCGTTGCGCTCCCACGGTTCCCGACATAAACATTCTTTCCGTCGGGCGAGACTGCGAGATAATGCGGGGTCATGCCGACCGGAACCGTTGCGATCACCGTATTCGTCGCCGTGTTTATCACCGACACGCTTCCCGACCCGGAGTTCGCTACATAGACTTTAGTGCCCGCCGGGTTTACTGCTACGCCCCACGGGTTTGATCCAACAGTGATCGTGGTCGCGACCGTGTTCGATGCCGTATTTATGACCGTAACCGTGCCGCTTCCACGGTTGGCCACATACACCCTGGAGCCGTCCGGGGTAACGACAGCGCCAAACGGCGTGCTGCCTGTCATAACGCTCGTTATCACGCTGTCGTTAGCGACATTGATAACGCCTACGTTGTTGGAAGCGGAATTAGTCACATAGGCGCGCGCGCCGTCGGGTGTGAACGCGGCGGTCACCGGCCCGTTCCCACCCGTCGTGAATGATCTTAGAAACGTGTTCATGCCTGCTCCGGCATAGACCTGAAGCTCATTGCCGAACGGGCTTGAGCGCGGGACGTAGAGCCGCCCTCCGCCGGGTCTGACCGTCATCGTCTCGTTCGACTGAAAGGCGTCCGGGACAGACCTCACCTCGACCGTCGTCTTGCTTGTCGGGTCCATCACCAGTATGCGCGAGGGGAATGACCGGCTCCCCATATAGACGGGCGGTCTCGTGAGCTTTTCGCCGTCCTGCACGACGGTGACGAAATCCAACCGGCTGTCGTTGATGACATAGACCCGCCCGGTAGTCTGATTGACCGCGACATCCGAGATGATGATGCCGCCCATATCGGCGAACGGATTATTTATGGGAATCCGCTCCAGCGTCTGTGTCTCTTCGTCGAGCACCCCTATGAGCTTCAGCGCCGCGTAATAGACTCGCTTCGTCGCGTTGCGAAAGCCGAGCGATATTGTCGCCCCCGGCATAGGCAGATTGAACGAGGCATCGGTCGCGCCATCGATTATTGTCGAATGACCGTTGACCTCTGAGGATGTATAGACCCGATTTCCCGCCGCGCTATAGAACGCCTCGACGGCGTCGTTGGCGTCTGTGACGAGGCTCGACATATTGGTGTTGCGGTTGTATATGCAAGGGTGCGGGCGGCCCATCGCATCGTTCTCGCAGAAGGTGATATAGGCTTTATTATTGACCGGGTTGACTGCGATGCCCTCGCCGCCGAGGTTGTTGATAGTGGTGACTCCGAGCGTCATCCCGTTTACGATTTGAAGCGTGTTATTTACACCGCTCGTTATAAAGACCTCGTGAGTGGCGGTGTTGACCGCCATATCTACTCCCAGAATACCGCCTACGCTGGTGCGGGCATTCGTCACAACGTCGATCTGCTGAAGCCCGCCGAATGTCGCATAGACCTTTCCGAGGCCCGCGTCCTGAGCTATCTGTGTCCCCACGAAGACGCCGGTGAAATCCGTTATATGAGCGCCTGTCGCGGCGTTTACCACGAACAGCTTGCTCGCCCCTGCCGAGGCGATATAGAGCTTACCGGTCGCCTCGTTTACCAGCATATCCTGGACGAAAGCGCCCGCCGCTATCGACCCAAGCTCGGCATTTGTGGCCCCGTCATATATATAGACATTCCCCGTAGAGTTATCGGCGACAAAGACGCGGTTACCGCCTTCATAGACGGCGACGGCGCGAGGCACAAGTCCGGGCCGGGTTATAGTGCCCACAACCATCTGCCCTCGCCCCGGCAACGGCATAACAAGAGCCATAAGAGCGACCAGGCCCGCGCTCAGAATAGACACACGTATCATTCTCAAAGGGGAATTCATCGGCATGTCCCTCCATACGAGAGATTTCAGCACCAAACTGGGCGACGCCTTCGGATAAGTCCCTGATGCGATCTCATGAGAGATAATATGAAAGGATTATTTACAGCAGAGGAAACAGGAGTGTGAACCTCTGCGCTCCTGCGGCGTCCTCTGCGGTTGAACATCTTTTTACAGTATCTCGCGCGTAGCAGAGTTCGATTATTAAAGATTGAAAGCCCGGACGAGGAACGCGGCCATCTGGCCCCGTGATACCTCTAAACCAGGACAGTAGTTCCCTCCCCCGCACCCAAGCGTTATCTGAAGCACCGCCATCCGGTCTATAAACCTGTAAAAAGGATTTGTGGGCGGCACGTCGAGAAATCGCTGCATCGCAGGCACCGGAGGGTTGAACTCTCCAAGCGCTCTTATCATAAAAGCCGCCATCTGGTCTCTCAGCACAGGATCTGTCGGGCAGTACATATTCGGAGCGCAGCCGAGAGAGATCTGGCGAATGGCCATCTGCTCTATGAAGGCGTAAAAGGGATTCGTCGGAGGCACATCCGTGAATCGCTGCATTGCAGGCGGTGGCGGGTTGAAGTCGCCGAGCGCCCTTATTATAAAAGCCGCCATCTGATCGCGCGTCACGGTCATATCGGGACAGTAGTTCGTGGCGTCACAGCCCAGAGTGACGCAGCGCGCAGAGAGCTTGCCAATCTCGTTGTAGAAGGGATGGCCCTGAGGGACGTCGCTGAACGCCGCGCCCTGAAATATGGTGAAGGTCTGACCTGCTATGGTGAGCGTGCCGGTGCGAGGTGTCGCGGCTGTGTTTTCGCTTATAGAAAAGGTGACGGTCCCGTTGCCCGATCCGCTGCCGCCTGAAATGATATCTATAAATCCGGGATTATCGGTCGTCGCAGTCCAGGTGCAACCGAATGCAGCCGAGACGTTGACGCTGTCGTTAGCCGCCGCCGCCGGATAAGACCGATTAGTTGCGGCGAGCGCCGGGACGCTCGTGCAGGGCATCGCAAGCTCGACCGCTGCTTTTATGTCGAGCCTGCCGTGGCCGTATGTGTTGTTCGGAACGCTCACGGGGTTATCGCAATTCGAAGTGGCTACGTCTACGGCAGCCCTGTTTAGGAGGCTCTCGGTAAAGCCTATGTGGTTTTTGAGCGCGGGCTGCGCCGACCATAGCAGCGCGACCGCCCCGGCGACGTGCGGCCCGGCCATCGAGGTCCCGCTCAGCGAGCCATACGAATTGGTCGCAGTGCGCAGGCTCGACCTGACGCTGACGCCGGGAGCGGATATGTCGGGCTTCATGCGGTTGCTGCCGTCGATAGAGACCGGGCCACGGCTGCTGAAGCTTGCGATGTTTCCCGTTGATGAGCTGAATGCGCCTACCGAAAAGCTCGCGTCGTATATCGAAGGGGGGTCTACAACTGAAGAGCAGCCGGAGCCGCTGTTGCCTGCGGAGACGACCATCATGATGCCGGCTGCGCGCTGGGCCTCGACCGCGGCCTTTAATGAATTCGGCATGCAGCCTTCCGAGGGCGGGCAGCCCCACGAATTTACCGTCACGTCGGGCGCAAGGTCGGGGTCACCCTGCGACGGGTTGCCGCCTATGGGATAGGGCGCGAGAAAGAACTCCATGCACTCTATATAGGTCGCGGGCGTCCCGTTGCCCTGGTTCATATTCCGGCAGCCTATCCACTTCGCGCCGGGGGCCATGCCTACCTGGTTTCCCAGCCCGTCATCGCCGATGGCTGTGCCTATCGTATGCGAGCCGTGACCGTGATCATCGCAGGGCGAAGAGGTATTCGGCCCGCACGAGCCGCCGCCCGAATGTATGCTGTCGTGCCAGTTGAAATTGTGGTTCGCGTTCATGCCGTCGAACCCGCGATACTTGCCCTTGAGCGCGTCGTGGTCCCATCGAATCCCGGTGTCGGCCCCTGCCACGACTATGCCCTGTCCCGTAAAGCCCATGGCCCACACTTCGGGCGCGCGCACGAAATTGATGCCCGGCTCGACGGCGAGCGGCTGGTCAAACCGCTCGGCCAGCGGCTCAGGCTCAGGCAGCTCATTTCTGACCAGCGGGTTTCCCTCGATTCGAGAAACCTCTGCGCGGGCGGCGAGCGCAAGCGCCGTATCGAGCGTGCCCCTCACCCGCACCATGTTGATTATGTAATAAGAGCGATGCTCGATCCCTCGCGATTTGAGCCAGGCGAGAAGAGGAGCCTGCGTCTCGCGCGCTTTGTCATAAAGCGTTTGATAGACGAAGCGGCCTTTCTCTTTTTTCGTCTTCAGCGAGTCTGCGCCGCTCAAATCCGCCTGGTCAGACATTATGACCAGGAACTCGGCCTCCTGTCCGTTTGCCGTGCGGTCCAGGACCCACGGCGCGAGCTTGCCTGAAGCTACCTCCTGATCCTGCAAAGGACGATGAGC
>DASTET010000328.1:0-2361 GCA_035709445.1 Blastocatellia bacterium
TTTTTATAAGCTGCTTCAACACGGGAAAGGCGACTCTTCTGAGCAGCGGGTTCATTACGTCATCGCTCGACAAAAGCCCGGCGATCTTGTTGCTGAGACGGTTGCCAAAGCTCGGACGGTCGGGGAGCGTCGTCAAGGTCACAGTCTTGCACTTCGACTCTATCTCGGCCCAGAGGTCCGGCTCGGCCTCTATATAGCGATTGAACTCTTCTCTCTGCGCGGGGTAACAGTAATGCCAGAGGTGTATCTCGTGGCCAAGCTCCCACAGCGCATTGAGCTGATCGTAATGAATCGCGGAGGCCCCGCCCTTGCCGTTTGGCGAGATGGTCCTCCTTGAGACTACGAAGATAGAACGCATCGCTTATCCTGCGGGCATCCTGCTCGCCCTGAGCTTCTCGGTCGGCGCGGCGGCGCCTGCAAAAAAAGCGGAGTGCGAAAGCTGCTCAAACAGCCTCGCATACTTTGCTGCCGTGGCCTCTACGGAGTGGTCCCGGACCGAGCGGGCCGCGTTGCGCGATACCTGCTCGAAGCTTCCGCCCTGCGCAACAGAGCTACAGAGCCTCGCGCACTCGGCCACATCGCCGACCGGGAACAGAAAGCCGTTGACGCCCGGCGTGATGATCTCTCTATGCGCGGCTATGTCGGTCACAACCGGCACTGCCCCTCGCGACATCGCTTCGCGCAGTGCGAGCGGCATCCCCTCAAACGTCGATAAGAGGATAAAGAAATGCGCCTGCTCGTAGATGCGGAAAAGCTCTTCTCTCGGGATCCTGCCGTGCAGGTGCAGGCGGACCCGGCCTGCGTTGCGGTTAAGCTCTCGATAAAGCTCTTCCGCCTCCGGGCCGTCGCCGACCACGTGAAGCGAGACGGCCCAGTCTTCCGGCAAGCCTGCGTTATTGAGAGCTTGAGCTACACCGACGAGGTCGAGGACCTGCTTTGCGTAAGTGGCCAGGCGGCCCGCATAGAGCAGCACAATGTGACGGCCCGCTTCGGGCGGGAGAGCCCGGTCTTCGGGATAAGAGGCGGCGGTGCTGACCCCGCACGGGATCGTCCAGACCCGCTCGCTCTCGATGCCGAACTCTTCGACAAGACGGCTGCGAATCGCGGCGCTTACGGCCACATATCCCAGGATGTTTTTTTGCCGCCGTATCTGGTTCTGCCAGTACAGGTCTCTTACGGAATTGTTGTGGACTACTGATAAGACCGGCCACCTTTTATCAGCAAGCATTGCCGTAAGAAAACCGAGCGACGAAGGCTGATGCGCGAGAAAAAAACATGGCGAGAACCTGCGGATGAACCTTCGCCAGCGCATCCTGGCGAGCGGGCCGCGAAAGAGGCGGCTCGCCGGGTAATCCAGCGACCCGTTCGGAAGCTGCCTGCCTTCGGACGATTTTGGCCTGATATTGAGGGCGCGAAACTCTACTCCAAGTTTCGGCAGCGCGGCCGCAAGGTCATATTGAAAAGCTTCTACCCCCCCGAGCGCCGTCACATCATCGAGCAGAGAGAGGACCCTGAATCCGGGCTTGCTTGCGGCTACGCCTTGCATGTCTTCTTACCCATTATGTCGGCGATAGCTTCGGCCATGCGTTTGCCAGCCGACCCGTCCACCTTTTCGCAGACATACCTCACGATCCACTGTCGCTGCTCGCGGTGCAGCTCAGGGTGTTTGAGATATGTCTTTACGCCTTCGACCACGCCGTTCATATCTTCAGCCATCCAGACGCCGCCCGACTCGGCGACAGGCTTGAAGTGGTTCCACTTGTGATTGATCTCTTTGACAAGCTCCTGATTGGGGGCTCCCGGCTGGGGATCGAAATCGAGGTTCACAACGGGCTTATCGCAAACGGCTGCATCGACCGATATCGTAGAGGCGAGATTGACCACGACGTCCGCATAGCGCAGGGTGTTCACCCATTCGATGATGCTCTCGTCGCCCTGAAAGGCGGCCTTCTGCCAGTGGCGGTGGGGGCTCTGAATCAGCACGCCGGGGAAACGCCTTCTGATCTCGTCCAGCTCGGTGTAGCCGTTCTCGAAGAATCCCGGGTGAGGACGGACGACCACCTGTACGTTGGACAAATCCTGGCTGCCGTGCACGCGCTCGACAAACTGCAATGCGCCGTAGTCCTCTCGAATTATGTTCGGGGACCCCAGGCAATAGACGACGAGCCGTCGGGCAGGGTCCAGATTGTTGCTTCGGAAAAACTCTTCGCGGGTCTGAAAGTACCGATCTTGAGTGAAGATGTCGTACTGTGGCGCGCCCACTACATAGACCGGTCGGGTGCGAGCCGCAGGATAGAACTCTTGAAGCTCGCGTTTCATCTGCTCGGACCAGACTATGTAGCCGTCATAGCGAAAGACGAG
>DASTET010000329.1:0-2639 GCA_035709445.1 Blastocatellia bacterium
GACTCATTTTATTCAGCCGCCGTCAGACGCCGGATCTACTTTCGCACCGCGCACTCTATAAGGAATTGGTCAGAGGAGATTATACAGGTCAGAAGAAGTCAGAAGCCAGAAGCCAGAAGTCAGTCGACTCAGATTCTGATCTCATTCATTCGGCATCAATCGAGATACTGGGCGAGAGATTCTGACGTCTGGCTTCTGGCTTCTGACTACTGGCTTTCTGCAACGTGAAGCTGAAGCGCGAGCCGCGCCCCATCTCGCTTTCAGCATGGACCTCGCCTCCATGCGCCTGAACGAGATGCTTTACTATGGCGAGCCCCAGACCGGTGCCTTCTATCTTTCGGGAGCGAGACTTGTCGGCGCGGTAAAGCCGCTCGAAAACGCGCGGAAGGTCTGCGGCGGCTATTCCTGTCCCGCTGTCTTCGACCTCGATGGTGACGCGACCATCGCCCTCTTTCGCACTCACCGCGACCGACCCGCCCGGCCTGTTGAACTTTATGGCGTTGTCTATGAGGTTGTAGAGAATCTGTTCGAGCCGCGTCAGGTCGGCCAGCACGAAGAGGTCGTCGGGGACCGTTACTGAAAAAGTGACGCCGCAGTTGCTGCGGTGCGCTTCGGCAAGCGCTATCACCTCGGAGACTACGCTCTTGAGCCGTACGGGGCCGGGCGCGAGCTTCACATTCCCCGACTCGATAGCAGCCAGATCGGATATGTCCGATAGCATCTCGTTCATTCGCGCGGCGTGCTTGTACAGCTTTTCGATAAAACGGGTGTTGTTCTCCGCGTCGTCTATGGCGCCGCCCATCAGCGTCTCGGCGTAGGCGAGTATGGCCGTCAGCGGCGTGCGCAGCTCGTGAGAGAGGTTTGCAAAGAATTCTCGCCTGACGCGCTCCATCCGTTCGAGCTGAGTGATGTCGAAGAAGACGCCCACGGCAAGCTCGCGCCCGAGCGGGGCGACGTTAAGCTGGAAGCTTCGGGTCTCGCGGTCTGCCGTCTCCACGCAGATTTCGACCGGGCTCCGCTCCTCTATCGTCTGGCGAAAAGCGGCGTTGATCGCCGGGTCGCGCGTGGCCTCGACGAGACGGGGCGGGCGGGTCGTCTTCGTCGCCGTGTGCAGGGGCGAGGAAGAGAGCGAGGATTCTCCAACGGGCAGCCTCATTATTCGCGCCGCCGCGTCGTTGTAGAGCAGGATTTGCAACTTCGAATCCACGATCAGCACGCCCTCGCGCATCGTGGCCAGCACCGCCGATAAGAGCCTGTTTGTCTCCTCGGTCATCTCAGTCTGCCTCTCTACGAGGTTGAGAGCCGCGCCGTAGCGTGCCAGCGCATACCGCGATACGAAAAAGGTCGTCACCCCCGCGACGATCACCGTCATTATGTGTGAGTCGATGAGCGATATATTCGGAAACAGTATCGTCTTGAGGACCTCAAAGACGCCGAAGAACAGGACCGCCGCAAATGTGACCACCCAGACTCGCCGCGCAATGTCTTTCATAAGCCTGAAATCTCAAATCTCAAACTTGAGATTTAAGATTGCTCTTCCCGCTTGCTCAGGTCGCGGAACCCGTAGCCGACGCCTGTTACCGTTTCTATCAGAGCAGGCTCGCCCAGTTTTTGCCTCAGCCTGCGGATGTGAACGTCGAGCGTTCGCGAATCGCCGTAGTAGGCCAGTCCCCACACCATGTCGAGCAGCATCTCGCGGGTCATCACCCGACCAGGGTTGCGGGCAAGCTCTGCGAGCAGCGCAAACTCTTTGCGCGTGAGCCGGACCTCGCGGCCCCGGCATCGCACGCTGAATCTATTCGGGTCTATCGAGATCACACCGTCGTCATAGACGGGCCGGTCCTGCTCTTTGACTTCGGCGCGGCGAATGGCCGCGTTGACGCGTGCCACAAGCTCGCGCATGCCGAATGGCTTTGTGATGTAGTCGTCCGCGCCCAGGTTCAGCCCCAGCACCTTGTCCGATTCGTCCGCTCGCGCGGTGAGTATAAGAACAGGGACTCGCGCCGTCACAGCCTCCTCGCGCAGACGGCGGCATATCTCGAACCCGCTCATGTGCGGGAGATTCAAATCGAGCAAGACGAGGCTGGGCGGCCGGTCGAATATCAAAGCGAGAGCCTCTTCGCCGCTCGCTGCAATTCGCACCCGAAAACCCTCGCGTTCGAGGTTATAACGGACCGAGTCGGCTATGTCTTCGTCGTCTTCAACAATGACGATGCTGCGAAGGCGAGACTCTTCCGGGTCGGTTACCATATCTTGTGTTTTATGACCTGTCCCCGCGCCATATAGACTATCTGTTCGCATATATTGGTCACATAATCTGCAATGCGCTCCAGGTGTTTGAACACGAAGAGCCACTGCGCGCCGCGCTCGACCGTCGAAGGATCGCGCGCCATCATATCCATCACCCGCGCATACAGGCGGTCGTAAAGCGCATCGACTTCGTCATCGCGCGCGATTGTCGCGTGGGCGCGCTCCGGGTCGCCCGACGTGAAAGCGTCAAGCCCGTCGACTAACATCTCCTGCACGATCCTGGCGATCCCTGAAAGGTCGATCCTGGCCGGAAGCTCCGGCTCGTCGTTGAGCGAGAGTGCGTGCTTGGATATGTTGACGGCGTGATCGGCGATTCGCTCGACCACAGG
>DASTET010000330.1:0-6053 GCA_035709445.1 Blastocatellia bacterium
ACTAACCAAATTCAACAAAATCCTTACCAAAGCAGAACTGCCCGATATTCGATTCCATGATCTACGCCATAGCTGTGCAACACTCTTGTTAGCTCAGGGAGTCCACCCGCGCATTGTTATGGATTTGCTTGGCCATTCTCAAATCGGCTTGACGATGAACACCTACAGCCACGTCATTCCAGCGATGCAAAATGAAGTGGCGAACCGTATGGATGAGATACTAACGCCGGTTGCTGTCAGTGTTGCTGTCAGAGAGGAAAATCAGACAGTGAACTAAGAGATAAATTATTGATTCTAAAAATACGGCTGACAGGATTCGAACCTGTGACCTTCGGTTTCGTAGACCGACGCTCTATCCAACTGAGCTACAGCCGCGCATTTGCGCCTGTGTAATCGGCGCCCTCGTCAGCCAGTGATTATTGCAAACGCTTTCAAACATTGTCAACCACGGGCGCCTTGACGCTTCGCCCGCGCGGCTATTAAAAAGAATGCGGGCGCACGGGATAAGAGGCTGACTGCAATGCGCAGTCAGCCTCTTATCGGTTGCCAGAAGATCGATAGATTTTACATCACTGGCACTGACAGGAGTTGTCTCTAGTGTTTCGGTCTGTGATAGTACATCTGATCGTTCCGGGCGGGAACTGCAACGAGGCGCTCCCGATGCCTAGCGCTGCATCAAGTCTCGCTACTACTCTTCGATCTGTCGAACCCCGCTCCAGAACATAGCTGTCGCCCAGTCTCGCCATCTTGCCAGTCCCGATAAATGTAGTCCCTCCACAGCAGAACCTATATTCTCCTGTCACCGAATTGAACAGAATCACTACCGATGGGTCCGTCTCATCCTGCAAGCAAACATCAAAGA
Organism: Blastocatellia bacterium; assembly: GCA_035709445.1. Classification (GTDB taxonomy): domain Bacteria; phylum Acidobacteriota; class Blastocatellia; order UBA7656; family UBA7656; genus DASTET01. Next base: position 863 of record DASTET010000330.1, read on the forward strand.
CCGTCACCGTGAAGCTGCACGATATGTTGTTGCCTGACGGATCGCTCGCCGTGCATGTTACGGTCGTCGTCCCCGTCGGGAAGATGCTCCCCAATGGCGGTGCACACATTACCGTTGTACCCGGACAGTTATCGACCAGCGTCGGGTCCGGATAGGTGACCATCACGCCCGTACCGCCCGGATTGGATGTGACGGCTGTCTGGCTAGGCGGGCAGATGATTTGTGGCGGCGTCGTATCTACGACCGTCACCGTGAATGTGCAGGTAGAGATGTTGCCCGCCGCGTCGGTAGCCACCGCGGTGACCGTCGTCGTCCCGACCGGGAAGACAGATCCTGAAGGTGGGTTTACAGCTAACATCATGCCCGGACAGTTGTCCGTCGCCGTGACAGAGTAGTTGACCACGGCCGAGCACTGGTTGGGATCCGTACCCTGAGTGATGTTCGCAGGGCAGTTGAGTTGAGGCGATTCCGTATCGTTGACCGTAACGGTGAAAGAACAGGTTGCCGTGTTGCCGGATGCATCAGTCACTGTGCAATCGACCGTCGTAGCCCCCTTCGGGAAAACCGAGCCAGACGCAGGAACGCATACAGTCGTCGCGCCGGGACAGTTATCGTCTGTTCCCGCCGCCTCGCATCAACCCTCGTATCAGGGCGCCGCCGATGCCCGCGCCTCTGTGCTCCGGCAGAAGAGCTATGTCAGCGAGCACTAATTCCTTTTCGGCCCTCAAAACTATTAATCTTCCGGCGGCTCGATCATCCACGAGTATTATGCGGTGATCGACTTCGTCTGTCTGTGACTGATAGTGCATCTGCTGGGCCTTGAATTGCAGCCTGAGAAAATCCTCCTGCATGCGAGGCTCCCACCCGAAGCCTTCTACCTCTTCTTTTCGGGTGCTCGCATACAGCTCGAACAGGAACTCTTCATCTTCGGTCCGGGCCGACCGGGATGTGAGGCGCATCGCTTAAACCTCTGATCAGGACTCTTTCCGAGTTTGACGATGGTATGTGCTTCTCGGAAGTATATCAACAGGAGTGTTATGTAAATCTCAAACCGTTGAGTGGGTTTGCGCGCCGCGTCCGTCCGGTGATAGAAAATCTATGATGAGCGAAACAGCATTCGATGGCGAGCGACCGAGGATTGAATACATCCTTCAGAACCTCAGAGCCGTCTATGGCGTGCCGGTCCCGGAGCGCGGGCTGGACCCTCTCGATGTTCTGATTGAGACGATACTCTCGCAATCTACGACAAATATAAACAGTCGCCGCGCATTCGAGAGCCTGAAACGGCGCTTCCCCGACTGGGAGCGGGCGCGGCGGGCGCGCGCCTCTTCAATCGAAGATGCGATACGGTCCGGCGGGCTCGCTCGACAAAAATCGATCAGGATAAAGAGGCTGCTCAACGATCTGTTCGAGAGGCGCGGCTCGCTCGACCTCTATTTTCTCTGCGCGGCGCCGCTCAAAGAGGCCCGCGAGTTTCTCGCAAGCTTTAAAGGCGTAGGCCCCAAGACCGCAGCCTGCACGCTGCTATTCGCATGCGGACGTCCCGTCTTTCCTATAGACACTCACATCTTTCGCATAGCCCGCCGCCTTGCGCTCATACCGGAAAGGTGCTCGGACGAAGCGGCGCACCGCCACATGGAAGAGTTGTTGCCAGCCGACCGGTATTATGAGGCGCACATAAACCTGATACGTCACGGACGTCGCGTGTGCCGCCCCCAGAGCCCGCTCTGCGACGATTGCTGTCTGATCGATTACTGCCGCTATTATGAAAAGAGCATTTGAGGTGTGTTAAACTTTCAGCTTATGAATGGAGCCGGAAAGGTATTAATAGGCAATGTGCCGATAAGCCCGAACCTGGTGCTTGCGCCGATGGCAGGCGTTACCGATTCGTCCTTTCGCCGCCTGATCAAAGAGCTGGGCGGCGTGGGGCTTATCGTAACCGAGTTCATATCGGTCGAAGGGCTCACGCGCGGCAATCTTCGCGTGCATCGTATGATGAGGTTCCTGCCCGAAGAGCGCCCCCTCTCGATACAGATATTCGGCTACGATGAAGAGCGCATGGCCACAGCCGCCGAGATCATCGAGGAATCGGGCGCGGACATAGTCGATATAAATTGCGGCTGCCCGGCCAAGAAAGTAGTCAAAGGAGGGGGCGGCTCGTCGCTGCTGCGCGACCTGTCGCAGCTTGAGAAGATACTGCGGCGCGTCCGACGCGCCGTCTCCATCCCCGTCACGATGAAGATTCGCACAGGGTGGGATGACTCCTCTATAAACGCCGTGGAAGTCGCCCGCATAATCGAGGACTGCGGCGGCCAGATGGTAGCGATTCACGGTCGCACGCGCGTGCAGGGTTACAGCGGGCGGGCCAACTGGGATGTGATCGCGTCGGTAAAGCAGTCGGTCTCGATCCCTGTCATCGGCTGTGGCGACGTCGTTACGCCTGAGATGGCCCGCGACCGACTCCGAGAGACAGGAGTCGATGCTGTGATGATAGGGCGCGGCGCTATCGCAAACCCGTGGATTTTTCGCCAGACTTCGGAGTTGATGCAGGGGCTTTCGCCTTACCAGCCGCCTCTCGACGAGAAGCGGCGGGTGCTGCACCGCTATTACGAACTGCTCAGCGACGAGATGCCGGAGCGCGCGCTTGCGGGCAAGCTCAAGCAGATGTGCGGGTACTTCACTCACGGGCTCGCAGGGGGAGCGCGGCTTCGTGAGCGCGTATTCCACTCGCAGACGATCTCCGAGATATTCGATCAGGTCGACGGGTACTTTCTATCGATGATCGAGCGGGGCATGCCGGATGATTCCCTCTCTTCTCACGCATCGGAAGAGAGGGCGTTTGAGGACCGTGGCCCTCGCGACCCCAAGTGCGCGGAGTTTACCCGGACCGCGCCGACCTCCGTGGTATAATCTGTCTGCCCGCATCCCGTGCGATCATTCCGGGTGGAGGATTGTTTATGTCATCGCCTCAGCAGACCTGGTCCGGCATGCATGTCAAAGGCGGGTTGTTGCGCGCCCGCTTTCTTTTCGTGGTGTTAAATCACGACCCGGATACCTGGTCGCGAATATTGGCCCGGCTGCCGGAAGAAGACCGCCGGCTGATGGCCGAGATAGGCGTCGATGACTGGTATCCTCTTGGGTTGCTCGACGAGATAGACCGCTCCATTGCCGATGAGCTTGGCGGCAAGTCTGAAGCGGTCTTCAACGATCTCGGCGAGTTCTCCGCTCAGTCAAGCCTTTCCGGGCCCTATGCCAGCCTGATCAACCCGGACATACAGAGCTTTCTCACCCAATCGGCGCTCATACACCGCGCATATCAGGACTTCGGCTCCGCGCGGTACGAACCCCTGAGCGAGACGAGCGGGATGCTCACGATCAAGTATGATACCGCGCCGCCTCAGAGTTTTTGTATCAGCGGCACTTCATACTTTCGCCACGCCATAGAGATGTGCGGCGCGCGCTCGGCGCGGGTCACGCACACACGATGCCGCAGCCGGGGCGACGCAGTGTGCGAGTTTTATATTATCTGGCAGAGCTGATCAGAATGCGGGCGGCGCGATGGCGCGGTGATCTCATGACTGAGCAAGCCACCGGAGAGGATAACAGGAATGCGATCTGTCATTTTTCCCTAACCGGCGGCTCGCTCAACTCTTCGAGCGACCGAAGGCCCGTCTAATGATCGAAGTCGCTCATTATCCCGGTCTGTCGCAAAGATCGATACCTAGCATCCCAATTCCGCTGACCCCCGTAATATCATAGCAAGGCTTCCAACTCAATAGTTTATTCAATGAGGCGGGCAGGTGTTTTCAAACGATCATTGCTTTTCGCGCCGCTCGATCTTAGACCAGGTATCGCGCAGTCCGATTGTCCTGTTAAAGATCGGCTTGTCAGCCGCCGAATCGGGGTCGACCGAGAAGTAGCCCAATCGCTCGAACTGATACCGCGCGCCGACTGCTGCGCTGCGCAGGCTCGGCTCGACCTTGCAGCCTGTCAACACCTCTAACGAGTTCGGATTCAGATTGGCGGTGAAGCCCTGCCCCTCTTCGACCTCGTTCGGGTTCTCTTTAATAAAAAGATTGTCATAAAGGCGGACCTCCGCTTCCAGCGCGTGCGCTGCCGAGACCCAGTGAATCGTAGATTTCACCTTGCGCCCGTCGGGCGCGTTGCCTCCTCGCGTCGCCGGGTCGTACGTGCAGCGGAGCTCTACGACTTGCCCGTAGGCGTCTTTTACAACATGCTGGCAGGTGATGAAATACCCGTAGCGGAGACGTACCTCGCGCCCCGGCGCGAGCCGGAAGTACTGTTTGGGCGGGTCCTCTCGAAAATCGTCCTGTTCGATGTAGAGGACCTTAGAGAAGGGGACCCGCCGCGTGCCCATGCTCTCATCTTCGGGATTGTTGATGGCCTCCATCTCTTCTACGAGATCTTCGGGATAGTTGTCGATTACGACGCGCAGCGGTCTGAGCACTGCCATAACTCGCGCCGCTCGCCTGTTCAGGTCTTCGCGCAGGAAGTGTTCGAGAAGCGACAACTGCACCGTGTTGTTCGTTTTGGACACACTGACGTTCGCGCAAAGGTTGCGGATCGCTTCCGGCGTGTAGCCGCGCCGCCGCATCCCCGACAGAGTAGGCATGCGCGGATCGTCCCAACCCGCGACGTGGCCCTCCTGCACGAGGGTCAGCAGCTTGCGTTTGCTCAGGATTGTATAGGTGAGCTTGAGCCGGTCGAATTCGATCTGCCGGGAAGGGAAGATGCCGAGCTGTTCGATAAACCAGTTGTATAAAGGGCGGTGATCCTCGAATTCGAGGGTACAGATCGAGTGTGTCACCTCCTCTATCGAGTCCGACTGGCCATGAGCGTAGTCGTACATGGGATAGATGCACCACTCGTTGCCCGTCCGGTGGTGCTCCATGTGAAGGATACGGTACATAACCGGGTCGCGCATGTTGAGGTTCGGTGACGCCATATCGATCCTGGCGCGCAGCGTCCGATAGCCGTCAGGGAACTCGCCCTTCTTCATGCGTTCGAACAGGTCCAGGTTCTCTTCGACGGGCCGATTTCTGTAGGGGCTCTCCATGCCCGGCTCGGTCAGCGTGCCACGATAGGCGCGAATCTCAGACGCGCTCAAATCGCACACGTAAGCTTTTCCGGCCTTGATTAGCTGGATGGCCCATTCATAAAGCTGCCCGAA
>DASTET010000331.1:0-3118 GCA_035709445.1 Blastocatellia bacterium
CTGTAATCCTGTCCATTTACTTCAACCGAGGAGACTCTATGCAAGCACTCAAGAAACTCAGCCTCACCACTGATGGGTTGCATTTTACCGCCGACGAGCCGGAGCCGGGGGTCGGCCACCGGGACGTGAAGATTCGAGTCCAGGCGGCTTCGATCTGCGGGACCGATCAGAGCATATACCAGATCACGGGCCGCCCCGGCATGCGCGACGAGATGCTTGTCTATAACGGCGGAGACGTCGCCAGCTACAGGCCAATAACGATAGGCCACGAGTTCTGCGGCGAGGTAGTAGAGGTGGGCGAAGACGTGGACTCCTGTCTTGTGCGCGTCGGCGATTATGTTACGAGCGAGATGCACATAAGCTGCGGGCACTGCCAGCAATGCCGGACGGGCCAGCGCCACATCTGCAAGAACATTCGCGTGAAAGGAGTCCATATGGACGGCGCGTTTGCCGATTATGTCGTGGTGCCCTGCGAGAACGTCATAAACCTTGAGCAGTTCGGCGGGCGAGAGGTGATCCCGCCGAGGTTCGGGGCCTTTCTCGACGCGCTCGGCAACGGCGTCCACACCGTCATGGAGGGAGACGTCGCCGGGAAAACGGTCGCGATTCTCGGATGCGGCGCGCAGGGGCTTATGGCGACAGCCGTGGCAAGGACGCTCGGAGCGACGCGAATCTATGTGACCGATTACTCGAACCCCGGCGGCGGGTTCGATGCTCGACGGCTCGCGAGCAGGTTTGAGACCGCCCGCCAGCTCGGGGCCGATCTCTGTTTCGATACGAACGAAGAGGCCGCGCCCGGACAGAAGGAGGAGCTCTTTCGCAGGGTGCGCGACGAGCACGGCGGCGGGATAGACGTGGTGCTTGAGATGAGCGGGGCCGAGGCGGCTTATAATGACGCCGGGGCCATGGTAAAAAACGGGGGGCAGATACTGCTGCTCGGCATCCCCGCGCGACCGCTGCGCTCGTTCGACTTCGGCAAGTACGCCGTCTGGAAGGGCGTCACGATAAGGGGCATATTCGGACGCCGGATGTTCGAGACCTGGTACGCCATGCTCGATATGCTTGCGACGGAAAGCTCCGGGCTGAAGGCGAAGCTCGAAAAGATAATATCGAGCGAGGAAGTCCCGCTCTCGAACTTCGAGCGCGGGTTCGAGCTTGTCCGCGCTCACGAAGCAGTCAAGATCCTGCTTGTGCCCGAAAGCAGATAGCCAGGAGGAAAATAATGGACCCCGAACAGCTTTACACTACGCTCGAATTCGAGCTTTCAAAGATCAAGGAATCGAAGACGTACAAGTACGAGGTGCCGCTCGAAAGCGAGCAGGGCGGGCAGGTCACCGTAGATGGGCGCAAGGTCGTGATGCTCGCATCCAACAATTATCTCGGGCTCTCAAACCACCCGCGCATAAAAGAGGCCGCGCACCGTGCCATCGATGAATGGGGATACGGACTGGCCTCTGTGCGGTTCCTGTGCGGGACCGAGCCGATACATTTCGAGCTGGAGCAGCGCATAGCCCGGTTCGTAGGGTGCGAGGCGGCCATACTCCACTCGTCGTGCTTTGCGGCGAACGAAGCATTCTTCACAGGGCTACTGGCAAACGATCTCGGCCAGGGTGAGTATCAGGACGCCATCTACAGCGACCAGTTGAACCACGCGAGCATCATCGACGGGATACGCCTTTGTCGAGGTGTCGCCAAGCAGACCGTGTCGCGTCTCTATCCGAACGGCGACGTCCGCCGCCTGGCCGAGATGCTCGACGAAGACCGGGACAAAGACTATCGCATAAAGATCATCGCCACCGACGGGGTCTTTTCGATGGAAGGGCTGCTCGCGCCGCTCCCGGAGCTTGTCCGGCTCGCGCGCGCGCACGGGGCGCTGCTCTTCGTCGACGAATCTCACGCGACGGGCGTGCTCGGCAAAACCGGAAGGGGCACGCACGAAGAGCTCGATGTCTTCGGCGAGATAGATGTGATCACAGGGACGTTCGGCAAGGCGCTCGGCGGCGCGTCGGGCGGATTTATCGCGGGCCGCGCGCCGCTCATAGAGTTCCTTCGCCAGAAGTCGCGGCCCTATACGTTTTCCAATACGGTCCCGCCTTCGGTCGTCGCCGGGTCGATAGAGGCCATAGACCTGATCGAGAAAGACCCCTCTATAGTCGACCGCCTTCACGAGAACACCGAGTACTTCCGGCGCGAGGTGGTTCGGCTCGGATTCAAGATAATCGAGGGGAACCATCCGATTGTGCCGGTGATGCTCGGCGAGGCAGCCGTCGCCCAGGACATGAGCCGCGAGCTTCTTTCCGAAGGCGTCTATATAAAGGGGCTGTGGTATCCGGTCGTGCCGAAAGGCGAGGCGAGGCTGCGCGCGCAGGTTTCGGCGGCCCACAGCAGGCAAGACCTCGACCGTGCACTCGAAGCGTTCAACAAGGTCGGCAAGCGCCTCGGCGTGATATGAGAGAAGTCTTTTTTAACTGCTCTTAATGAGGAGAGGGAAACCGGCGGGTCTCCCTCTCTCCTCTCGCTCACAGGACCGGCTCACTGGACCGTGAGCGATGCCGTTGAAGAGGCCAGCAGCGCTGTCCCTGAAAAGACGGCCACAGTCAGCGTGTAGTCGCCGGGGCAGAAGAAGCTTGGAATCCTAAAGGAGACGCTTGCCGAGCGGACCTGGCCCGGGTCGAACCCCAATATGATCGGGAGCATCACCACTCTCGTGCAGGGGGTGGTGAGCGTGTATTTGATCACGTATCGCTGACGTATGCTCGAGCAGTTACTGATCGCAGCGGCAAGCGTTATCGTATCGCCTCGCGCTGCCACGGTCGGGTCTACGGTGACCGAAACGTTGGCGCATGGCGCGGGGTCCTGTGCGGGGAGCGCCGTCCCCGGCATTAATAGGATCATCACGGCGGCGAATGCCGCAAACCATCTCATCGATACCTTACTCATTGTTCGTTCCTCCTTGGTAGTCCTGGCCTCTTGCAGCCAGCCTATAGATTCCCCTGGTGAGCGGCAGGCATATCGCCCCCCCCGAAGTCAGCGCGAGGGGGCGACAAAATCGGGGGCCGGTTCCCCAGCACCGGCCCCCATCAGGCCGAAAGGCCATCGCACCTGCCTTGCGAAAGCC
>DASTET010000332.1:0-2218 GCA_035709445.1 Blastocatellia bacterium
TGCCCGCGCCCGGCCCTGTCTCTGTTCTTCTTCAGTAAGGAACATCGCCCTCTCCAGTTCGGCTGTCGTTACAGGTTCCCGCGTCTGTATTCATCAAGGAGATAATCGCATGCGCGGATAGTGAGCGCTAGTATCGTGAGCGTCGGGTTCTGATTGGCCGAAGAGACGAAGGCCGCGCCGTCGGTCACGAAGACATTCTTTGCATCCCAGCACTGGTTGAATTTGTTGAGCACCGATTTTTTCGGGTCGTCGCCCATGCGGGCAGTGCCAAGCTCATGAATTATGCGGCCCGGAACCGTTACGCGCCCGCCCGTAGACAGGACCCTTGCCCCCGCCGCGCGAAGTATCTCTTCGCTCGCCCCGGCCGCGTCCTTCGCCATCTCAAGCTCGTTGTCCGAGTGCCGCGCGTGAATCTTGAGCACGGGTATGCCCCAGGCATCGACTACGCCGTCCGGGTCTATCTCGGCGCGGTTCTCGAATCGCGAGAGCATCTCGGCGCGGGTCGTCATATAAACCGGTGCGGTGTAATAGCGGCGCACCTGTTTTTTGAACTCCGACCCGAAGCCCGGGGCGAGGGCCGGGTTGCGGGCCGCGCCGGGGTATCTGTACGTGCCCGATCCGCACTCGAACCCGTAACCGCGAATAAAGCGCGGGTGCTTCGTCTCTTTATTCAGGTTGCGGAAGCGCGGGATAAACAGCCCCGATGCCTTGCCGTCTTCGTTAACGGGGTCGCGCCCCATCAAGACTTCGAAGTAACCGCTCGCGCCTATGCCGCCCCAGTGATCGACGAGGTAATGACCGAGCACGCCCGACGAGTTGCCGAGCCCCTTAGGATGCTGGCGCGATTTCGAGTTGAGAAGTATGCGAGTAGATTCGAGCGTCGAGGCCGCGACGACTATTATCTTGCCCGTGACTTCATGCTCCTCGTGCGTCACGCGGTCGACGAAGGCGACCCCTTTTGCCCTGCCCGTGTCCGTATCGATGATGATATGGCGCACGACCGAGTTCGGCCTGAGCGTCATCCTCCCGGTCGCAGCCGCTACGGGCAGCGTGGATGATATGGAGCTGAACATCGCGCCGACGTCGCAGCCGTTGCCGCATTCGCCGCAGTAATGGCACCTGGCCCGCCCGCGCATGTGAGCTTTGGGTCTATCGGTCAGCATCGCCACGCGCGAGACTATACCCTTTCGCCCTGTCTTTTCGGCCCCTTTTCGCAGCAGATGCTCTCCGCATGTGAGCTTCATAGGCGACATGAATTTCCCGTCGGGCAGGTACGATAGCCCGTCGCGATTGCCGCTCACGCCTATGAACTCTTCGGCGCGATCATAGTAAGGCGCTATCTCCTGATAGCTGATGGGCCAGTCGTCGCCGTAGCCGTCGTGGCTCGCCGCCTTGAAATCGAGGTCAGAAAGTCGCCACGAGAGCCGGCCCCAGTGCAGCGTCTTTCCTCCGACTATGCGGGCGCGCACCCAGAGGAAGGGCTTGCCGGGATCGGTCGTGTAAGGATGCTCCGTGTCTTTGACATAAAAGTGGCGGCTGAACTCGCCCGCCGTGTCCTGCATCCACTGCTCCTGCTGTTTCCAGCCGGGCGGGCCGAATCCACGGTACATCGATTGATAGCTCCAGCGATGAGAGCTGAGGTCGCGCTCCGGGTTTACGGGCGGGCCTGCTTCGAGGACGAGGACTTCCAGCCCTTTTTCGGTCAGCTCTTTTGCGGCCATCCCGCCCGAAGCGCCCGACCCGATGATTATCGCGTCATAGATTTTTTGTTTCGCCATCTCTTTGTTACTCATCTCCGTTCACAGCCGCCCGGCGCGGAACTCTTCGGCCAGGTAATCGCATGCGCGAGCTGTGAGCGCCATCATAGTGAGCGTAGGGTTCTGGTTGCCGCCCGAAACATAACACGCGCCGTCGGTGACAAAGAGGTTCTTCACATCGTGAGACTGATTGAATTTGTTGAGCACCGATTTCTTCGGGTCATTGCCCATTCGCGCGGTCCCGACTTCGTGAATGATAATCCCCGGCACCGACACCGGCCCCCGGTTGACTTGAATATCTTCGGCCCCTGCGGCGCGCAGCATCTCTTCGGCAGTATCGCCCATGTCCTTTACCATCTCGCGCTCGTTGTCGCCAAAAGTCACCTCGATGTGGAGCACCGGTATGCCCCAGGCATCGACGACGTCTTTATTGATCCGGACGTGGTTCTCGAAACGGGCCA
>DASTET010000333.1:0-4117 GCA_035709445.1 Blastocatellia bacterium
TAGCAATCGCCTGCAGCTCAGTTTACCCCCGATGATCACGGCCTTGCCTCGATGGTCTCCGGATGGGAAGCATATCGCCTTCATGGCCAGAGCGCCCGGGAGGCCATGGAAGATCAATCGGGTCTCACCCGATGGAGGAGCGGCCGAGCAATTAATAGCAGGGGGTCTCGACCTCGAGGAGGGTGATCCTACCTGGTCGCCGGATGGGAATCGGCTGGCCTTCGGGAGCAATTTGTTTGCTGAAGAAGTGACCTCAGCCACGAAAGAGATTCATCTGCTAGATACAAAAACGGGCCGGATTTCAAAGCTGTCAGGGTCTGATGGAATGTTCGCGCCACGGTGGTCGCCGGACGGACGGCACATTGTTGCGCAGTCAGGTGATATGAAAGAGTTGCTGTTGTTCGATTTCATAACCAGCAGGTGGACCGTGCTGACTCGGGCCGCAGTAATGGATGCCGTCATAATAGGCTGGCAGCATTGGTCGAGGGATGCGAAATACATTTACTTTTCAAGTTGGGGGTATGATCCGGCTGTGTTCCGGATCCGGGTTAGCGACAATAAGCTGGAACGGGTGGCAACTCTGATAGACCTGCGCATATTGATAGGGGTGTTTGGGGGTTGGATAGGCTTCGCACCGGATGACTCGCCTGTGGTGCTGCGTCACACTGGCAGCCAAGAGATATACGCCCTCGAGTGGATAGCTCCATAAGCCGAAACAAGCTCATCTAGGAAGAGCCTGAAATTTCGCAGAATGTCCAGAGAGCGAAACTTCCGACACGATCTGCCAGCTTTTCAGCCAAGTAGTAGGCTGAAAACGCCTACTTATGCGTACTCCATCCGCGAAAGCGAAATCTCAAAATAGCCTGAAAGATCTCATCTCCACGACCACGAAGCTCTGGCGCAAGCACCATCTCACCTATGACCAAGCCCGCTATGTCTCCAAGGAAGTGAGGAGAGTTCTACGCATTGAGCGCGTGAAGTCTCGCAAGCGAGTAGTCCAACGCTTATCGCGAGACGAAGAGCAGCGCCTCATACAGCAGGCATACAAACAAAGAGGGGAGCGCGGTCTGTTGATAAAGTCTCTATTCCAGACCGGCGCAAGAGTATCTGAGTTCGTTAACATCAAAGTCGAAGATTTCTTCTTTGAAGAGGCGATGATCCTCATCACCAAAGCCAAAGGCGGAAAGAGCCGCTATGTTCCAATCCTTCCGGAGCTAGCCCAGGAGCTTCGGACTTATTTAGGATATCGAACAGTTGGGTATCTGTTTGAGACCAACCGTCACCAGCCATACTCATCCCGCCGCATTCAACAGATCGTCAAAGAGATTGCAGAGAGAGCTAAGATCAAAAAGCGGGTGTACCCCCACTTGCTGAGGCATTCAGTAGCTACAACCCTGTTAGAGCGAGGAATGCCGATAGACCAAATACAGAAGTTCCTCGGCCATTCCAAGCTAGAGACGACTCAAGTGTATGCCGAGTCCACGACCGAGATGATCCGGGAAAGCTATCGAAAGGCGCTCTCGGAATAAGGGTCAAACGCATCCCTCGCTGTAGGTATTCTATGAATGCAGTAGTTGAATCCGAAGATCATCTATCAGACGAGGGCGATGCCGGCGAGAAAGTGGAAGTTCGACTTCAAGCGGTTCTCGCATTACTCTCCGGTGAGTCATTTGCTGAAGTTCAGGCGCGCTTCAAGGTTTCTCGCAGCAGCCTCTATGAGTATAAAAACCGCGCTCTGGCTGCAATGCGTGCAGCCCTTAGAGACAAGAGGCGCGGACCTCGACATCCGCACAACCGACTTTCCGAAGAGAAAGAAGGGGCAATCCGGTCCGTCTGTGAACGCCACCCAACACTGAGTTCGTATCAAGTCAAAGAGCAAATTGGAGAAGAAGCCACAACCCCTCGGGCGATTCAGCGGGTAAGAGAACGGCTCCACTTGCCGCGACTTAACAAACGCGACGCCCCCTCATTCAAGGCGCATCGGTTCACGGATGAAGAAAAGCGGCTCATTCGGAAAACGGTTGAATCAAAGCTTCACCTTGGGCCATATCGCCTCGCCTGGGACTTGCAGAATCTGCACGGGCTGAGCATCAGTCCATCAACCACCAGGCGAGCCAAGCGAGCCATTCTTGATGAGAGGAATCCACACCCTGCTCCTGTCGCGTGGCGGTTCTATGAGCGCAAACACCCGCACAGCCTCTGGCACGGCGACTTCTTCGAGAAGGTCACTCTCACGGATGAAGACCGAACAGCTTATCAACTTACACTGATGGATGATTACTCGCGGGCCTACGTCTACTGTGATCTTCTGCGAGAGCCGACCCAAAATGACACTATCAGAGCCTTGATCGTGGCAATGCGGCAGTACCGGACAATCCCGAAGGGCGTAGTCTTTGATAATGGCCCTCAATTTAAGGGCTATCTCCTCTCCGCCTTTTGTTCCAATCTTGGAATCAGACTCATTCATTCATCGGTTTATCATCCGCAGACAAACGGGAAGTTGGAGCGGGCTTTCAGAGATGATAGGCGGGAGTATTACGATCAGTTCAATGAGTGGATCTTTAATGAACTGCGTTACGGCCTTCCAGAATATGTGCGCTACCGGAACGAGGTTCGCGGCCATTACGCACTGGGCGGAAAGCCTGCGACAACTCGGTTGCAAGAGCAGAACTGGTATGCTCTCCCTTCAGTGCTTGAGCGTTTGGAGAGGTTTGCTCGTTATCCTATGGGTTCGACTTCAGTTGAGTTGAATGGCTGTATCCGGGTGCTGGGCAGAAATGGGTATATTCCAAATCTACGCTATCGTCAGAAGATTTCCTTGATCGAAACGCTCGATGGTCTTGAGGCCGAGACCGAAGATGGGCGTGTCTATCTATTGAGGAATTATCGAAAGTTTCGACAAGTACCGAGTTGGCACCGCGATGAGCTGCCGTTCCGCTTTAATTTCGAGGAATATAATGAGGGTCATTGTCCGAGAATTGCTGTCGCACTATGACAATGACCCTGCACAACCGTCACGCCTGTAGCTCCGCCGCCGTCCGCCGTAACCCTCTCGTCGCTGGCTCTCAGCCCGACAACTGTGACGGGCGGGGGCTCTTCGCAAGGGACTGTCGTATTGACGGGGTCGGCCCCATCGGGGGGCGTGGTCGTGGCGCTATCAAGCAGCAATACGGCTGTAGCGACTGTTCCGGCAAGCGTATCAGTAGTCGCAGGGGCGACGAGCGCGACCTTCACCGTGACGACGCAGACTGTTGCGGCATCGACTGCCGTTACCATCTCGGCGTCACAAGGCGGTGTTACGCGGACGGCGACACTCACCGTCAATCCGGCGCAAACAACTGATGCTGTCTCTATCCAGAGGGCCGAGTTCTCATCCGGCAGACTGAGGGTTGAGGCTACGAGCACCAGTTCGAGCGCCACGCTGAGGGTCTTCGTCACCTCTACCGGCGCGTTGATCGGCACGCTACAAAACGATGGCGGAGGCCGCTACCGCGGCGAATTCTCCTGGCCCACGAATCCGCAGAGCATTACGGTTCGAAGTAGCCTTGGCGGCTCTGCGACCAGGACGGTGACGGCAAACTAGCGCGGCGCAGGGAACAATCACATTGACGGGTGGAGCGCCGAGCGGCGGAGCCTTAGTGACTCTGAGCAGCGCCAACCCCTCGGTCGCAGCCGTGCCCTCGAGCGTCACAGTGACGGCGGGTGCATCGAGCGCGACCTTCTCCGTCAACACCTCGGCCGTCGCGGCGAACACCAGTGTCGGCATCACCGCGACTTACGGCGGCGTGAGCCGTACGGCGTCGCTGACCGTCACGCCCGCGTCCAGCGGCTCGCTGCCCGCGCCGACCCTCAGCAGAACGTCCGAAACGACCTGGTCGGAATGAACGGAGTATAGCATGCTCGCTCAGATCTCGTTTAGTTGCCCTCAGAGGCGGTTTCCGATCCAGACTAGCCCTCGAACAGGTCCTGATCGCCACAGGGAGGCCAGCACGGTAAAGAGCGCATAGAAAGTCCTCTGCAAAGGCGTTGACTCTCTCGTTTCCGCAGTCGAGCGAGGCGATATGGCCGTGAGCAGGGCGGCGGAATCTTCAATACTCTACATGCATACCAATCTAGC
>DASTET010000334.1:0-12242 GCA_035709445.1 Blastocatellia bacterium
ATGGCGCGGTGATTCTCTTCCTGCGTGAGACCGAGGATGTCTTTGAACGTATCGTACATCTGCTTTTCGATGAAGCGCGGCTCGTCGAGATTAAGGAGCGGGTCGAGATAATTGATGCCCATCTCGGCGAAGAGGTCCCCCTCCTTTGTGAATGCGGCCTTGACCGCTTCAGGGGTGACCGTGACCGTGGGACAGGCGCGGCTCGCCTGCGTCCCCACGAGATCGGTCGGGAGCGCGTCTATCATCGGGAAGAAGATCAGATCGAGCGGCCTCTTCTTATGGTGGACATAGAGCAGGTTGTGAACGTGCGGTATGCCGACCTTCGACGGGAAGCACGGGTCGATGGCCCCTCGCTTTGCTCCCTCTTTGTAAAGTTGCTCGGTCGTGTAATCCGAATAGACCAGATTTTGCGGCTTTACGCAGAGGCTCTCGAAATAGGCTGAAAAGAGCGGGTTGGCCGAATACTGATTGAGCACGCGCGGTATGCCTATGCGAATCGTCTCGCGCGACTTCAGCAATTGGTTTCGGCGCTTCTGCCCCTTAGTGACGGCGTACCGGTGCGCCGCATCGGCCACCATCGGCGGATTGTAGCTGCGCCAGGCTGCCTTCGCCGCTATCTCGACGAAGTTCGGGTTTGCGGCCTTGACTTCATCCATCCCCTTCTTGATGACCTTCATATCGTTCACGTCTTCGACCAGCCCGCGCTCGCAGGAGTTGCCGACGATGAGACGTTTTACGCCGGGCAGTATGGGAATCTTCGACTTGCGCGGCGGCTCGACCTCTTCGGGGTCGGCAGCCGCTTTCACATCGATGAAGGTCCGCAGACATTTGTTCTTACAGAAATAGCAGCGCGTGTCTTCGTTGCGATGGGTCTGGTACGAGATATTCTGCACGCGGTCGAGCCCGATAAACGAGCTACGGCGCCCGTTCTCCCACAGCCGCACCGCTTCGATGGCCGCCCCTATCGCGCCCGATTCGCCGCAGTGCTCGTGAACGATGATGCGCGGCTGTATGGGCTTTCCCTTGAAGCGGGATTCGATGAAATCGACCTGCGATTTTACGGCTGCGAGGTTATGCTGCGTGCCGCCCTGCAATATGAAATTCGAGCCGAGCGCCGAGATGTTCGGTATCTGCGAGACGTATAGCCAGATGTTTTTCGGAAGCACTGCGGCAAGCCCGGCCATGATCTCTTCCGGCTTCCAGCCCTGCCGCTGGAAATCGACTATGTCCGACTGCATGAAGACGGCGCAGCCGTAGCCGAACGTAGGCATTGCGTTGGCGCTGAAGGCGATGTCGGCATAATCCTCGATCTTGAATCCGAAGCCTTCCGCCGTCGATTGCAGGAAATAACCGTTTCCGGCGGAGCATTGCGTGTTCAGCTTGAAGTCTTTGACCTGGCGGTTCTTCAAGATGATCAGCTTTATGTCCTGCCCGCCCACGTCAACGATCACGTCGACTTCGTTGTAGAATTGCAGCGCCGATTCCGTGTGTGCCACGGTCTCTACGAGCGCGACGTCGGCGTGGAGCACATCCTTTAGGATATCTTTGGCATAGCCTGTCGTCCCGACTCCGAGCACCTTCAGGGTCGCGCCGTGTGCCGTCACCTGCCGCTCAAGCTTCGCAAAGACCTCCTTCGTGTCCTCGATGGGGTTGCCCTTCGATAGCTGGTAGGTCTTGACCAGAACATTGCGGTCGCTATCGATCAGCACCGCTTTGGTAGAGGTGGACCCGCCATCAAGACCGATGAAGCCTTCGACGATCTGCCCCGGCTCGAACCGGGCGGGCGTGAACCTCTTGTGCATATACCTTTCCCTGAACGCCCGAAGCTCGTCGGGGGTGTCCCAGAGGGCGCGACTCCCGGCCTTCTTCTTCTCTTCGAGCCGCCCGTAGTTTATATAGTGCTCGAGGTCGGCGCTGCCCAGATAGATGCCTACGGCTTCCTCTTCCTGTTTTCCGAACTCGACCGCGCCGATTGCCGCAAAATACTGCGCGTTATTCGGAACCTTGATAAGGTCTTTCGGATCGGCGCCGTCGGGCAGCGGGTAATTGCGCTCCTCCCATATCTTCGGGATGTTGTGCTTCCACGCCTCGACCATGCCTCGAATATAGGTGTTCGGCCCGCCGAGCAGGAGCACTTCAGGGCGCAGCGTGTTTCCGCGTGTGAGCACGGCGAGGTTCTGGCCTATGATCGCCTCGAATAGAGAGGCCATCAATTCATTCGGGGGCACGCCCATCTTTTGAAGCGAGTTTATATCGGTCTCGGCGAAGACGCCGCATTTGCCCGCCACCGGGTGAAGCTTTATCCCGTAATATCCCATATCGCAGAGCAGCTCGGGAGCGATGCGGAGCTTGGCGTTGATCTTATCGATGACGGCGCCCGTGCCACCCGCGCACTTGTCGTTCATCGAAGGGATCTTCTTCTTTTTGCCGGTCTCGGGGTCTTCCTTGAAGATTATTATCTTCGCATCCTGCCCCCCGAGCTCGATGACGGAGCCGGCCTCCGGGTAGAGCTTCTCTACCGCGAGCGAGACGGCGTTAACCTCCTGTACGAACTTCCCCCCGATCAGCGCGGCTATGCCGCCCCCGCCCGACCCCGTTATGAAGACGCGGAAACGCTCGTGCGGGATGGAGAATTCTGTTTCGATGCGCTTGAGAAACTCAAGGCATTTCTCCGGCTGCTTCGTCTCGTGACGTTGATAATCCTGCCAGAGAATCTCGTCTTTTTCCGGGTCAACGACCACTGCCTTAACCGTGGTCGAGCCAATATCGAGCCCTATATACAGCTTTTCGTAGTTCTGCTCCATCACGATAATCTCACCTGTTCGAATAGAAGAGAGAATGGACAGGGTTAACAGTATCTACACCGATGAGATTGATTCTTCCGTCAATCCTGTAAATCCTGTCCATTCTTCTTACGCTACGATTTAGTCAGCGGCGTGGCCAGTAGATACGCGGCTGCGCCTGTCGCCCTTCATCAGCTCCGAGACATGCTTGACGAAGTTGGCGGCTGTGCCTATCACGCCTTTGTGGTGAGGCACTCTGTAGAGACCGCTCTGAAGCTCCGAGTGGTCTGTCGCATAATCGCGCACCTGTTCGAGCGTCAGATCTGTCTCTTCGAGCACGCGCGCTATCTCCTGCTTGGCTTTCACCTTGGCTTCGCCCAGGGCCATCTGGACCCGGCTGTGCGCGTTGATCTCGCCTTCGCCCGACGTTTCAATCGGAAGGTATATCATGTCTTTGAACATGTTGACGACCGCAGACTGAGCGCCGTCCGATTGCGTCGAGGGCATGCAGCCGAAAGGCTTGAGCGAAAGCACCATATGGGCGAGGTCCCGGTTGCAGTAATAGATGTTCTTTGCGACTTCCAGGTGCCCTTCGCCGCCCGCGGCTCGCGAATTATAGAACGGGTGATCGTCCCGCTGAAGCTCGTACTGGTCGGCCAGCTCGTGAGGCAGATAATTCAGGGCCTCGCGCATGCGGTTCCACTCGCGCTTGAAGATCGCTTCGGCAAGCGTGAGCTTGGCCGTCGCCGTGCGAACCTTCAGCTCGTTCTTGATCCGCTTATCGATCCGCCAGGCTTCAGGCATCGCCTCATCTTCGGCGACCCCTTTGCGGTCCCGCTTCATCAGCTTGGCCTGATGAATCAGGTACATGATCCAGGTGCCTATGGGCTCGGTCATGACCTGCGCCCCCTCGCGTTCAAGGAACCTGAACATATTGAAGTTCCCGTCGCCTTCGGTGGTCTGGGCCCAGAACTCGCCGGTAATCTTGACCGTCGGCTTGACGCGAGTGCGGTCGACTTTGACCTCGGCGAGGCGACGGCCTACCTCCTTGAGCGAGTCGGTGTAGCTGGAGCCGTAGAGTTGATCGAGAAACTTTCCGATATACTCGGCGGTGTTGCCGATCTTCAGGCCCTTGACGAACTGGCCGACCTTGCCTTCGAGCGTAAACCTGCGATGGGTCTTGAAGACCTCGTGCAGATAATCCATGCACTCGGCCAGCGCAGCGTCGGTCTCTCCCTTGTTTATCTCGTAAGGACGGATCTGATAGCCCGCATCGCCTATAAGGTCGCCCATGTTCATCGCATTGAGAATGGCGAGGAAGAAATCGACGTTCAGCTCAAGCCCGGCCTCGGCCTCTGACTGATTCAAGCCGCCCGATTGCTGAAAGAGCATGACGCGAAATCCGTCAAAACCGGAATTGCGCAGCGCGAGCCTGTATTCAGCCTCATACATCCCGAACCTGCACGGGCCGCAGGCGCCCGCCGTAAAGAAGACATAATTGTCTATGATCTCCTGGCGCGACATCCCGTTCGATTCGAGGGCTTGCAGATGCTGCACAAGGTTGCCGACCGTAAAATAGGTCGGGTTGCACTGCCCGTTATTGCCGTACTCTTTACCGAGCTGGAAGGCCGAGACGTTGGGCGTGGGGACATACTCGCACTTGTAGCCGAGCCCTTCGAGCGCCCCGTGGATCAGATGTTCATGTCGCCAGGTCAGACCGCCGAACAGGATGGTCGTGTGCTCGCGCTGGCTCTTTGTGAAGAAGTTTTCGACAGGCTTCTTGAAATGCTCCCGGGGCTGATGCTCTATGCCCAATTCGCGGGCAAGCCGCAACCGCTCCTGTTCGAGCTTCTGCCTGATTGTCTCTTCTTTGGAAGTTATATTGACCAGAACCTCAGGTGGGTTCCCTACAGAGTTGCTCCGGGTGGGAGTCGACATCGCTTCACCTCGCTAGGAACTTTTGATTTAGAGTTTCAAAGGCGGTGCCGAAAAACAAGCGGCAAGCCTGGCAAAGGAGAATCCGGTACAGATTTCAGATTCGAACACACAGTCAGTATCCTGAATAACTATCGGTCAGCGCATTACTTATGCCACAAACAAATTATTAAGCGTCCTGGAGATAAAACGAGCGTTATGCTACTGTACTGCCCCATTTTATGTCAAGCAAAAACCGGAAATCCCGTGATTCTGCGAGGATTTACACGCAAGCACTTTCATGGCGGCGCACTTAACCGGACTGCTTGGTCCTCATCGAGCTCCAGCAGAAGGCGCAAAGGCCCGCATCTTTGTTGATAATCACACGATGCTGCCCGCACCTTGCGCAATTCCCCCAGGAAGCCTTTTCTTCGAGTCTCGACTCTTCTCTCAGCAAACGCTCATTTTTTTTAAGCTGTGAAGAGAAAAACCAGAAAACGCCTGCGCAGGCGAGCAAGACGCCAATTGAGATCATTATTATAAGCAGGAGTATAAGCATCGTTACGACCACGACTCTACAGGATAAGGTGTAAGATTAGCCGCAAAAAGACCCCGACTCAAGCAGGGATGAGATTTCTCGCGGCTGCCTGCTTGATGATAGCAGGAAATGGAACTAACCTTTAATCGGCAGCATTGAATCACAGTAGCGCCGCCAGAGGAGCAGGTGATAATGAAACGATCAAGTTCCTACCTCGCATTAACCACGGCTCTCATAATCTCGCTCCTCGCGCTTCCGGTCGCGGCCCAGGAGCAGAAGAAGCCTCCTGCAAAGAACCCGCAGACCTCGGAAGCGCAGGTCGAGCCGGAGAACAAACAGCCGCCTCTTGAAGAGGCGCTGAGGCAGGCCATCTCGGGCCTCGCAAATCAGGTGAGCCTGCTCGCCTCGGAGCTGAGGAAGCTGCGGCAGGAGAACGAGCGCACCGCGAGCCTGATCGAGCTGCTGCTGTATGAAGAGAGACTGGCCCGGCTCGAAGCGAAGATCGAGGACGAGATCGAATACAAGAACCAGCTCGACGCGCGCGAGCAGGAGTACCAGCGACGGCTCAGAAACGTTCAGGCCGAAGTCGCGCTGAGGGGCGGCCTCCGCAAAGACGAGGTCGAAGCCGCGCTACGCGCCGAATACCAGCGAGCGATTGAAGAGACCCGCAACCAGCAAGCAACCTACCAACAACGCATATCCGAGCTTCAGGCGCAGGCCGACCGTATGCGAAAACGAGTCGAAACGCTTCGCAAGAAGCTCGAACCGCCCGAAGAAAAATAGTCTGGCGCGTCTGGCGCGTCTGGCGCGTCGCTTTAAAGACAGACACTGTTTAAATCAGATAATGCAAAGTAATCAGCACTGTCAGGAGCGGGACTCGCCAGACTCGCCAGACTCATTTGCCCAGCGTTATCTTGACAGGCACTTCGAGGACGGGCGTGTGGGTGTCGTCGGTCTCGATGCGAATTACTCCTGTGTAAGGACCCGGTTTTGGACGGCTGGTCGAATCCAGGGTGACTCGGACCAGATAGTTGCTGCCCTCGACGATAGTCTGCTTTTCAAGCTGTAGAAATGCGAGCGTCGTAGTGAGTGATTTTATTTGAAACGCGCCCGCAAGCTTTCTTATCCCGACCCTGCCAGTCCGGCGCGATCCCATCTTCAAGTCCTGAAGCGATACCTCTCCGAGATCGACCGTCTCCGGCGTAAAGACGATGTTGCGTTCGGGAAGCTTGATCGTCAAACGGACGACTGCCTCGGAGGTCGTGCCGTCCGCGAGGCTGGCGGCAAGCACTATCTTTTCGGTCAATGATCCTGTTACTGGCCCGGCCTCTATATCGAGCCAGTACCCGCCGCCTTGCGC
Organism: Blastocatellia bacterium; assembly: GCA_035709445.1. Classification (GTDB taxonomy): domain Bacteria; phylum Acidobacteriota; class Blastocatellia; order UBA7656; family UBA7656; genus DASTET01. The sequence continues at coordinate 6,596 of DASTET010000334.1, forward strand.
TTCGGGCCTCAGACCGTATTTCAGCCTCTCGGATGAGGCGGATTTGAGATGAAGCGGGATCGCCCCCCCGGCTGCGGGCCTGATCCTGAGCGAAAAGCCCAGCCGCTCGCCCGGCTCAAGGGTGAGGGTAGGACGAGCGGTGGGCCATATCTTGAACGGGCCGGATTGCTCCCCGTGCGTCTTGTCCGCGTTGGCGATCCGTTTTATATAATCCGGGAGCGGCTTCAGGTTTGCCACAAGAGACAGTTTGATTACGGGGTGGCGCGGGTCATTCGTGTGCAGCTCGTACTTGAGATCGAGCGGCCCGGCGGTCTCCGTATTTCTGATCGTCACTCGAATGATTCCGGCCTGACCAGGCTGGATGAGCTTCTCGAAAAAGAAGTCAACTGGCGGGCATCAGCCGGGGGACGCATTTGCCGGCGTAAGCCCGACTCTTATGATCCGCGCCCTGATCGAAGTGGGCCTGCGTATGGCCAGGAGTCTTTTCTGCGAAAGCTCAAGCGGCGCGTCGCCGGTATTGCGGACGATGAAGACGTGCATCAGCTCTTCGCCGACGAACGCCTCTCCGAAATCGTGCCGCGCGCTCTCGATAGCAACTTGCGGAAGCGCCGCCTGACTCGCCTGCGCGGGCGTTTGAAACGCAAAAGCGATAAGGAGCGCCGTAAGGGCCACCAGACTTCGAGCTATATCTCTTTTTGTCTTGCTCACGATCAAAGACGAAGAATATTAAACGCCCGTCCGCGATGTTTCAAGATGATGACGGTGATTGATCCGCATCTCGATTCCGCGCTTTTGAGACTCCGGTCTGGCGGCTCAGAAAATAGTCGAACAGGCGTTCGGGCATAAATCGCTTTAGCGCCAGAAAGACCCTGGCGTGGCCCGGGGCGGCGTAGCGCGGGCGCGGGCGCTCTGCGGCCAGGGCGCTGGCGATCAATGTGGCTATATCATCAGGCCGTCCGGCCAGCCGCCTCATCCGCTTATAGCCCGAGCTGAATCCCGCAAAGAAAGGCGCGTACGGGCCGTCCTGCTCTATGATCGGGCGCGCGGTCTCGTTTGCCACCTCAAGAAACTCTGTGATGATAAATCCCGGCTCGATAACTATCACCTTTATTCCGAATGGCGCAAGCTCGCCGCGCAACCCGTCGGAAACGGCTTCCAGAGCGTGTTTCGTGGCGTCATAGACCGACGAGAGCGGGCGCGCTATCCGGCCTGCGACCGAGCTTATGTTGACGATGCGACCGCGCCCCTGCTTGCGCATGACGGGGATCACAAGCTGGGTCAGGCCGATCACGGAAAACAGGTTAGTCTCAAAATTCCGGCGGATGTTTTCGAGCGGCACCATCTCTATCGGGCCTCGCTGGCCGTAGCCGGCATTGTTGACAAGCGCGTCGATCCGCCCTGTCGCCTGCAAGGTCTCACTGACGAGCCGCTCGCGGTACTCCTGGCTCGTCACATCCCCGGCAATAGCAAGCGCCTGCCCGCCCGCGCTTTCGATCTCGCGCCTGAGCGATTCGAGCCGTTCAAGCCTCCGCGCGGCAAGGACGACCGTCGCCCCCTCGCGCGCAACGCGCCTTGCGGTCGCCTCGCCTATCCCGGCAGACGCGCCCGTCACAATAATGACCTGTTCGTCAAGCATTTTCACAAGAAGCCAGAAGCCAGAAGTCAGAATCTTTCGCATCACATCTCGATTAGAGCCGATAATAGAAGGCAGGGTTAGCATCGACAATCTTCTGACTTCTGGCTTCTGGCTTCTGGCTTCTGGCTTCTTATCTTCCTTCACAGATATTCTCTTATCATCTTTCGCCACGAGGGCCAGTCGTGGATGGTGTGCCCGCCCCAGTCGTCGAGCCGGTGCGGTATCCCTTTCCTTTCGAGTATGCGCGACATATCGTAGGTCCGCTCGCGGCACAATCCCAAATCCCAGTCGCTCGTAACAAGCGCTATCTCCATGCCGCGAATCGAATCGAGCAGCCAGCGGTCTTCAATGTTGCTCATATAATCGATGGGGCAGTTGAAGTAAGCATCCTCGTCGTAGTATTCCTCAAGCAGCCGCTTTATCGAATACGACCCGCTCAGCCCCACCGTCTTACGCACTATATCAGGATGGCGGAACGCGAAGTTTACGGCCAGATACGCGCCGAAGCTCGCGCCCGCCGTAACCAGCACCGGGTGCCGGTTGTGAGACCGTATGAAGGGGACCACTTCGTCGTAGATGTAAGACTCCCAGGTATTGTGGCGTACTACGCGGTCGTGCGGGTGGATGTTGTAGTTATACCAGGACTCCGAACAGAGGCTGTCGACGCCGTAAAGCTGTATGTACCCGGCATCAATCTTGTCCGCAAGAGTGTCGACCATCAAAAAGTCTTTCCATTCATAGAAGCGTCCCCAGGAGCTTGGAAAGACCAGAACGGGCGCGCCCGCGTGCCCGAAGACGAGCATCTCCATCTCGCGCCCCATACGGGGGCTGTACCATTTAACGTAGTTTTCTATCGGCATGGCGTGTAAGGTAGCTATATCACGCGCTAATTTCAAGCACAGGCTCGACGCGCGGCTATCGCACAGGGCGGCACTTCCAGTAGTAATTCGTAAACCCTTCGGCGTCATACAACCGGCGAAAGGTCATCTCGACCTCCTGCTCTATTTTCACCTCGGCAGGATTGCGATCCGTCATTATCAGGTAAGCCCGCCCTCCCCCTTCGAAATCTACGACGCTCATAACCGTAGGCGGATCGGGATCGGCGTTGAGAAAGTCGACTGTGAAGGTGAAGAGCCGCGCGCGTTTATCGACGAGCCGCACGCTCTCGAAATTGTCTCTCGACTGGCAGCTTATACAGACGCGCTGGCGAGGGTACTGGACCTTGCCGCAGTTCAGACAGCGATAACCATAGAATTTATATATCTCGTCGCGCCGCCTCAGAGTTTGAGGCGCTGAAGCGGACGGGGCCTGGCGTCGCGCCGAATCGGTCTCTACCAGATCGCGGAACTTTGCGTACCGTTCATAGTTCTCAAGATACCCCTTCGATGCGAGGTGGCCTTTCACGCCTCGCCTGCCGATCGCCCTCACGCGGTCGATCTCTTCTGTGACTTCGAACAGCAGCGCGTCGGCTCCCGACCCGTACCCTACGACGAGGAGCTTTTCGCCCGGCCGCGCATCTTCGAGCGCCGACGAGAGGACGAGCATCGGCATCGCCGTTCCGGTGTTACCTACATTGTTGAAAAGATGGTCCGGCACCTGCTCGGGCTTGAGGCCGAGCGACCGCGTTACGGCGGCAAGCGTGCCCGGATCGGGCGCATAAAAAATGGCCTTCGAGATTTCCGAAGGGCCCGTTGCGCTCAGCTCGAACAACTCTTCAACCGTCCGGCGCACGACGCGCAGATACCCCTGCGTAAGCGAGAACCGCTCTTCCCATCCGCTAACGAACAGGTCGTCGCTTTTTCGCCAGACATCGGTTATCTCATCTACGGTCGAATGGCTCGCAAGGAGCTTCGCGATAACACCGTCGCGTCCGACCTCGATGGCCGAAGCCGCATCGCCAAACAATCTCTCGTTCGCCGATTTCGGGGGCGCAAGCCGGGTATCGGCGGCGGTGATGATTATGTTGGAGGCCGAGCGGGCCTCGACCGAATCTATCGCCGAGCGAATCGCGGTAGTCGAAGCCCTGAGCGACCCGGTGTAGTCCGCCGTTCGCACGTCGTGCCTCAAATCAGCAACCGTCGCTATCAGCGCAGACGCCTGCTTCTCGCCATAAGGCGACGTGGTAGAGGCAAAGACCAGCCCGTCTATCTCGCGCCCTTCGCGCCCGGAGAGCAGATCGCGCGCGGCTTCGACGGCCATCGTGATAGAGTCTTCATCGACGCCTGCGACCGCTCGCTCCCCTTCGCCCCCGCGCCCGCCCCAGGCTGCCGCGATCTGTTTATGACTCAAACGATAATAAGGTATGTATGCTCCGAAACTTGTTATGCCTGCCATGACGCCAAAGTATAAGTCTAGCGAGTCTGGCGCGTCAAAAGCAGTCTGGCGCGTCAAAAGCAGTCTGGCGAGTCTAATGCGTCTGGCGAGTCTAGCGCGTCCCGCTCCTGACGGTGCTGATTACATAGCGTTATCTTATTCAACCGATGTCTGTCTTTAAAGCGACGCGCTAGACTGCTTTTGACTCGCCAGACTTTATTTCGTAGATCGCCGTGTGAAGCACCTTCTGAATTACGCGATTGTCGCCTGCAAGAAGCAGAACATCGAGCGTAACAAATTGATGCCCCTTGCGCTCGAAACATTCGCGTATGCGGCTGCGCGCTTCGATCACTTCTTTGGCGCGGGCCACATCGAAATTCATCAGCTCGCTTGCGGCGTGAATCCACGGGCCGAGCTTGTAATTGCTCAAGAGCGCATGATTCGACATCGCAAGCAGGACCGCAGGGTGCGCGATTGCGTCTTCGCCAAAATAGACCGGAAGCCTCTCTTCCATACGGTCGAGCAGATCGGTCTGATCTATTATCTGGCTCACCGTTCCGAGAATTGCGCCCGGCTCGAAGTTTTCAGCAGACGCGACGGGTCGCTCCCCAGGCGCAGGCAAAACCGCTCGCGGGTAATCCTCTATCCGTGGATGGTCCGCCCTGTTGGAGCGGTCGCCTGCGGTCGCTTCTCCCATAGCGCAGACCGTCCCGTCCTCGCGCTCGGCGGTAACGGTTATCTTGACCGGCTCGGAAGAGGAGTCGGCTTCGGCGCGCACCGTCACCGTCTCCCCGTCGTAGAACGGCTTGTGAAACCGCACCTGCATTGAGCCGCGCACCAGATAGTTCAGACCGTATCGGTCGACTATGGGGACCGTCATATACCCGTAGACCGTCACGCCCGGCACGAGCCCGCCTCGAAATCCATACCTTGCGGCTACCGTGTCATCGTGGATCTTGTTTTCAGAATCCGCCGATGTGTTGCGCGCGCGGACTCTATATACCGATAGCTTATTCCGGCTCATAGTCTCAGAAGTAATACCTTATAAGCCATTCGGCGGCGAGTGAGGGCTTTTGCGCGCCCTTCGCCTCAACCGTGACGGCCCAGGTGATCTGCGCGCCTCCGGGCACGTCCTCGACCGATTGAAGTGTGAAACGCGCGCGTATCGAAGAGCCGACAGGCACAGGCGACGGGAACCGCAGCTTGTTCAGCCCGTAGTTGATCCCCATTTTGAAGTTGCCCTGCACCTTGAGCGCCTGCGCCGTCAGGAAAGGCAATAATGAAAGCGTGAGAAACCCGTGAGCTATCGTCGAGCCGAAGGGCGATTCGGTCCTCGCGCGCTCCGTGTCTATGTGAATCCACTGGTGGTCTTCGGTCGCGTCGGCGAACTGGTTGACTCTCTCCTGCGTGACTTCGAGCCAATCGCTTGCGCCTACCTCCTGGCCCACGAGACTCTTCAACTCTTCTATCCCGTCGATTATACGTGGCGGCATTCGCTACTCCTTATCTGTTGATCCTGTAAATCCTGTCCATTACTTTTCAGATGACATTCTCTCTGCGCAGCGCGGCGATCTCGTCTGCGGTGAAGCCAAGCTCGGAGAGCACCTCGTCCGTGTGCTCTCCGAGGGCGGGCGCGCGTCGAAGCGGGCCTGCGTTTTCGCCTCCGAGTCGCACAGCCGTCGTCGAGAGCGGGACTGG